>JAUNSE010000062.1 GCA_030539415.1 Desulfovibrionaceae bacterium | reverse complement strand
AATTCCGGATCGGTCTCGGCCAGAGTGAATTCCTGGCCGGCAAAGAGCCTGTCTCTGCAGGCCCTGGCCTTGTCTGAACTGTTCATGGCAGCTCCCTGATGGAAAAGGTGTTGGGGGCGGGGAAGGGCAGCGCCCTGTCTCCGTCTCATGTCTTGTGTCAGGACTGTAGCCTCATGCCGGCCGGGGTGACAGGGCCGATCATGCTGATTATTTGCCTGATTCTGCCAGAAGCTGCGCCCGGCGGACGCGGCTTTGCGCGTTCGGAAGAGCCGGGCGCCGCAGGCGGGGAGGAAACTCAGAGCGAGCGCATCTGCCCGCGGCTGACCATCAGCTCCAGCTCCTCGTCCGAACAGGTGGCCAGCACTTCGTCGATATCGGCCAGGACGCGCGCCTTCTCCTCCGCGTCGGAGTTGGAGAAGCGGTAGTTGAGCGGATTGAGATAGTGGATGCCGTCGTAGCGCGTGTCCACCGTCAGCTCCTGCAGAAAGAGGCGCAGTTCCTCTATCTTCTCCCGCTCTCCGGCCTCGACAAAGGTTCCCTCGCGCACCATGTCGGCCAGCGGCGTGTTCTCGAAGATGGTCATGCCGGTTGTCGTTATGAGTTCGGGATGAACCTGATTGAACATGGCGGCCGTGGCCAGGGCGCAGGCCCGGCCCATGCCCCTGCCGCCCAGGCCGAGCACGTAGAAGAGCGTGTAGCGTATGCCTGCCCTGTCGAGGCGCAGCAGCTGCCCGACGGCGTCGGCCGCGGTATTTCCCTTGTTGAAGAGTTTCAGCACGCCGTCATGGCCGTTCTCGGTGCCGATATAGAGATGGGACAGGCCGAGGCGGCGCAGTTCGGCAAGCTCCTCGTCGGTCTTGCCGGGTATGTCCATGATGCGGCTCTGCATGCTGAGCCTGGAAAAGCGGGGATAGTGCCTGCGCAGCACGGCGATATAGTCCCTGAGGCGCGCGGCGGGCAGAACAAAAGGATTGGCGCCGACAAGATAGACCGGCGTGTCCTCGGGAAAGGCGTCTTTGCGCGAGGCGGCCTCCTCCTCGAACTGCTCGACTGTGGCGGCCATGAAGGGATGGTTCCTCGAAACGTAGCAGAAGTGGCAGTCGTTGTAGCTGCAGCCCTGCGTGGCTCTGAGCAGCAGGGAGTGCGCCTCGCTCGGAGGGCGCATGACCGGTTCGGTGAATTGCATGGGAAACTCCGTGAAAGCCTTTTCGCCGCGCGGCGCGTGCACAGGCGGGGCGCTGGCTTTCTTGCTGCGGGAAGGGCGGTGCTTCTTTGGAAAGAATAAGGCCTGTCGGGAACAGGGGAAGGGGATCTGCGGCAGTTTCGGCGCGCGCCGCCTCCCCTGTCCGGACAAGACAAAATCCCCGCGCCGCTCGGCCGCATCCGGGCGATATCCTGTCAGTCCGGTGCTATCGCACTGATAATATGTGAAAATGGCTCCGGCAGAAAAGAACCGTCGGTTGTTGACGATTTTCTGTCAGTCGGGTAGTATTCATGACAAGAAACAGGTTTGCAATTGATTGCAAAACCTGCTTCCAGAGGCCCAGAAGAGGAAGAACAGGAATGCTTTGCGACAATTTCACCAATGTGCACGCGATACTTCGTCCAGGCTGCCGCATAATCGTGTCGAACTGTCATGGCAAGTACAGGGAGGACGGCACACGTCCTCTTATCGGGAGATTCTATCCGGACGCGACGGCGGACTTTCAGGGAAAGGGAATAGTGGTGTTTCCAGACGGCACCTCGTCGGTCGGCGGAGAATACGGCGAGACGTGGGAAGTCGAGGTCACCAGGCTTTCGCACAACTGTCTGTTCGCCAGGTGGGTCCGCAAGGTCGGCGAGTGGGAGTGGCATCCCGAATTCAGAGAGTCCAGGGAGAAATACCGCAGGCAGCGCATGAAGAAATTCGGCGCGGAGTTCCACGATGTGCCGCCGCTGCACGGCAAGGAATCCAAAGACTGAGACAGAAGGGCCGGGATATTTTCCCGGCTCTTTCCTTTGCTGCGCCACCGGGACATGTCTCAGCGTCCGGGGGACGACGCCTCCGGCATGTGAAGCGAACGGTCGCAGCAGCCAGCGTTTTCAGACAGGCCAGACAGTCTGTGCCAAGCGTTTCCGGCCAGCAGCATCGGAGATAATAATCCGGGCAGTCTGCGCCGCATGCACCTCAGTTGAGGGAAGCCGCCTGCTCCATCTGATCTAACAAAAATCTAACAGTTTTCTGGCGGTTCACGCCTGTCTATGAGTTCGTCCATGAACGCCTGGCGATGCAAGTTGCTGAAAACAAAAGGACCTTGCCGACATAGAATCGAGCAAGGTCCTGTTGTTTTCAAAAGTGGCGGAGAGACAGAGATTCGAACTCTGGAACGGGGATAAGCCGTTACACGATTTCCAATCGTGCTCCTTCGGCCAACTCGGACATCTCTCCGCGAAAGAACTTGTGCTTTATACGGTTTTTAAACGGGCTTGGCAAGAGAAAAATGCGTTTCCCATAAAAAATTAACTAATCTTTTTGAGAGTCGCTGTCTTCCTCTTTCCTGGGCGGCTTGACCGGCCCCTTTTTGCCAATCCAGTAGAAAAGGCCTACGCCCAGGATGCCGCACAGAGTGATGGCTGCATCATTGAGTGATACGACGTCCATTGGGCCTCCGGTCTGCTGCTAGCACATGACAAGGCTGATGCCGCTGTCGACGAAGACCACCTGGCCGGTGACCGCGCTGGAGAGCGGGGAGGCCAGGTAGGTGGCGGTGCCGCCCACATCGAGAGGAGTGATGTTGCGGCGCAGCGGAGCGTTCTCCTCGATCTTGCCGAGGGCGCCCTTGAGGCTGTGCACGGCGGAGGCGGCCAGCGTTTTCACCGGGCCGGCGCTGATGGCGTTGACGCGGATGCCCTTGGGACCGAGGTCGTTGGCCAGGTAGCGCACCTCGCATTCGAGAGCGGCCTTGGCAACAGCCATGACATTGTAGAAGGGCATGATCTTGTTGGAGGCGTAGTAGGTCATGGCCATGACCGAGGAGCCGGGGTTCATCATGGGCGAGAACTCGCGGCACAGGGCCACCAGAGAGTAGGCGGAAATGTCCAGAGCCAGATGGAAGCCGGCGCGGGAGGTGGACACGAAGTCGCCCTGCAGGTCCTCGCGGTTGGCGAAGGCCACGGAGTGAACCAGAATGTCCACGTTGCCCCACTTCTCCTTCACGAGTTCGGCGGAGGCGGCAATCTGCTCGTCGGAGCTGACATCACACTGGAAGGTGAAGTCGGCGCCGATCTCTTCGGCCAGGGGCTCGACACGCTTCTTGATGGCGTCCCCAAGGTAGTTGAAGGCCAGACTGGCGCCGGCCTGCTTGAAGGCCTGGGCGATGCCCCAGGCGATGCTCTTATTGTTGGCGACGCCGAAGATAAGAGCCTTCTTTCCTTCTAAAAGCATAAATTATTCTCCTTCTCTCCGTGTTTGCTAATTGATGCCAAGCTCACGGCCGGTCAGGATTTTGTAGGCTTCCTGATATCTGGCGGCCGTGGTTTCGACGACTTCGTCGGGAAGGGCGGGCGGTTCGGATTTCATGTCCCACGGCTGGGACGTCAGCCAGTCGCGCAGGAACTGCTTGTCAAAGCTGGGCTGGCTGTGGCCGGGCTCGTAGGAGGCGGCGGGCCAGAAGCGGGAGGAGTCGGGGGTCAGCACCTCGTCGATGAGGTACAGTGTATCATCGACAAGACCAAACTCAAACTTGGTGTCGGCGACAATGATGCCCCTGGAGGCGGCGTATTCGCGGCCGCGCTCGTAAATGGTCAGGGTCAGCTCCTCGACCTTGGCGGTGAGCTCGGGGCCCATGATTTCGGCGGTGCGCTCGATGGAGATGTTCTCGTCGTGCTGGCCGAATTCGGCCTTGGTGGAGGGAGTGAAGATTGCCTTTTCCAGCTTGTCGGATTCCTTCAGGCCGGCGGGCAGGCTGTGGCCGCAGATGGTGCAGTCCTTCTTGTAGGACTTCCAGCCGGAGCCGGAGATGTAGCCGCGCACGATGCACTCGATGGGCAGGGGCTTCGCCCTGCGGACCAGCACCGCTCTGCCGTCCAGCTCGTCGCGCCAGGGCGCAAGGGCGGCCGGGAATTTGGAGGCATCGCTCTCGATGATATGGTTGGGCATGATGTCCTTGAACATGTCCATCCAGAACAGGGTGATCTGGTTCAGAACCACGCCCTTGTACGGGATGGGACGGGACATCATGAAGTCATAGGCGCTCATGCGGTCGGTGGTGACGATGAGCAGCGTGCTCTCGTCCACAGCATAGATGTCGCGAACCTTGCCTCTGGAGAGAAGCGGATAGGCGTCTATGCTGGTGCTGGTAACAATTTTCACTCTGATACCTCATCGGGCCAGGGGATGGCCTCGTGTGCGCGCCCGCGCGGCGGGCGCTGTTTCTTTCGGAATGGCAGGCTGAAAAGCCTTATCTGGCCTCGACCGAGAGCGCGTGCGCCTCCAGGCCTTCCAGACGCGCGAGCGCGGCGATGGCGTCCCTGTTGTCGCGCAGGAAGTTCCTGGACGTGGCAATGATGCTTGTCTTCTTGCAGAAGGTCTGCACCGACAGGGCGGAGGAGAAGCGCGCCGTCCCGAGGGTCGGCAGGACATGGTTCGGGCCGGCGAAGTAGTCGCCCACGGGTTCGGGGCTGTGATGGCCCAGGAAGACCGCACCGGCGTTCTTGATGTACGGGAGAGCGTCCCAGGGCGTGCGGATGGACAGCTCCAGATGCTCGGGGGCAATCTGGTTGGCCACCGCGATGGCCTCGTTGAGGGAGGGCACCACCACGATGGCGCTCCAGTCCTTCAGGGACTTGCTGGCGATTTCCGCCCTGGGGAGCTTCTTGACCTGCTCGTCCAGCTCCTTGGCCAGCGCGGCCGCGTGCATGGGCTCGAAGACGATGCAGATGGCCGAGGCCAGGGGATCGTGCTCGGCCTGGCTCAGCAGGTCGGCGGCCAGCCAGCGGATGTTGGCGGAGCCGTCCGCGATGACGCAGACCTCGCTCGGGCCGGCAATCATGTCGATGCCGACCGTGCCCTGGACCATGCGCTTGGCCGTGGTCACGAAAATGTTGCCGGGGCCGGCGATGACATCGACCGGCGCGATGGACTCGGTGCCGTAGGCCATGGCGCCGATGGACCAGGCGCCGCCCACGCGGTAGACCTCGTGGATGTCGAGCAGATGCGCGGCGGCCAGAATGACGGGATTGACCGTGCCGTCGGCGCGCGGCGGCGTGCAGACGGCGATGTCCGGAACGCCGGCCACCATCGCCGGGATGGCGTTCATCAGGAAGCTGGACACGAGGGGCGTGTTGCCGCCCTTGCCGCCGGGCACGTAGAGGCCGGCGCGGGCCACGGGATTGACCATCTGGCCCAGAATGCTTCCGTCGGGGCGCATCTGCAGCCAGGTCTTCTCCTTCTGCTCCTCATGGAAGGCGCGGATGTTGCCGGCAGCCTGGGCTATGCAGTCCCTGGCCTCGGTGGGCACGCTGGCCGCGCCCAGGGCAATGTCCTGCTCGCTGACGCGCAGGGCGCCTTCGAAGGTCGGACAGTCGAACTGTCTGGTGTAGTCCGTCAGGGCCGCATCGCCCTTCTCACGGACATTTTCCAGTATTTCCCTAACCTTGGTGTCCACACCGGCATCGCCGGGGTTGGCGCGCTCCTTCAGCCACTGGCCTGCAGTGGCCCATTCACGCTCGTTTTGCAGAGTAATTGTACGACAAAGTGCCATGGTGTACCTCTCGAACGGGCACCATACAGAAATTGTTCCATATTGTCTAACTGCACATTGCCGGGACCCGGCGCCTCAGCCGCGGCCAGGGCCGCGAAGAGCCGTTTTTTCGGACATGCTCCGGTCATGAATCCGGGCAGTTCGGATTTTCGCCATCGGATGCGCGGACCGGGAAATGCGCGCGGGCGGCGCGCGTTTTTCCGCGGCAGGCATCCGCAGCGGAAACCGCTGTCAGCACAGTGTACTGGAAAAGTGCATCAGTCCCCGTGCGTGACGGGGCAGCTTCTGCAAACACAAGGCCGCCGTCCCTGGGGGCGGCGGCCTGTCATCAAGCCGGATTGAAATCTACACGAGGCGTCCGAGCAGCTCCATCCTGTCGCCGGGCAGCAGCATGATCGGCGGAATGTCGATCAGGGTGTAGCAGCCGTACTTTTCCATCTGGCACAGACGCACCGCGGCGCGGGCGCTGGCAACCAGAATCTGGGCGGTCAGGGCGGGGTTGTCGATGCGCATCTCCATGGTGAGGTGCTGGTTGTTGGCGGCGCCGGAGGCGCCCACGCGCTCCATGAGAACGCCGTGGGAGGCGTCGGCGACCATCTCGAGCTCCTTCGAGTCCCTGACCACGGTCACGTTCAGCGGGTCATGGGCGAAATAGGGGTCGGCCTTGATGGTCTCGTAGGCCTGCTCCTGGGTGCAGCCCTTCTCCAGCACCACGAAGACGTGGCGGGAGTGGCGGCCGCCGCCCAGCGGGATGGTGATGGCGGTGGCGTCGGCAATGCCGGGCAGGGAGCGGCAGGCGGCCGAATGGCCCATGGAGCGGCCGCGGCCGAAATTGGTGAAGGTCGTGCCCACGGGGGCCATGGCTTCGAACATGGTGCGCATGATCGAGTCCGTGCCGGGGTCCCAGCCGGCGGCCGTCACGGCGACGGCGCGGCCTTTTTCGGCCTTGTTTTCCAGCGTGCCCACGACTTCCACAATGCGGTCGTGGATGTCGAAGCTGTCAACGGTGTTGAAGCCCCTGGAAAGAAGTTCTGCGGCCGCATGGGGGGAGAGGCGGGACGGCAGGCCCATGATGACGACGTCGGGGCGCTCGACATTGTTCAGCAGGTCGTCAAAGCTCGGAAAATCGGGCACGCCGCGCAGGTCGTACGTGGTGGTCCCGATGGAGGTGGCGCGGCGCACGACACCGACACAGGTGAAGTCGGGTGCCTGCTCGAGGGAGCGGATGACACAGCGTCCGATATTGCCGAGTCCGAGAACAGCAGCGGTAAAGGCCATGGAATCTCCTAAATAAAGCAGAAGAGGAGGGCAAACTCGTCAGACAGGCGGGGGATGGGCGCAAGGCCCGGCTGTCATTGAAAACGCTTCATTATATAGTGAGAAATTTGCAAAAGCAATGTATGTCAGGCTTCGGCGGCAGGAGATGCGCACGCCACAGCGCTGCTTCAGAGAGCCTTCATGCGCTCTTTTCTCAGTCGGCCGCGAAGACAATGCTCACCCTTGCAAGGCGCGGTTCGAAGAGGAGGCTCGGCATGACAAGCTCGCCGGCCGCGGGAGGGAGTCCCGTGCGCTGCGAGCAGGAGGGCATCTGCGGATACCAGGACTCCGGAGAAGGGGAGAGCGCGCAGGTGCAGGTCAGGGGCACGCCGGGAAGGCGGTCGGCCAGCACATTCGCCAGGGCCTTGCGGCTGCGGCGCGTGCGCAGGCGGCGCACGACGAGCACTCCCTCCCCGAGGGCCGCGGGGCGGCCTTCAACGGCCTCGAGCACGCGCTCCGCGGTCTCTGAGGCGTTCTCGCCGTCCGCGCCCCGGACAACAAGGCGGCCGCCGGCAAGCCTTTCCACCAGATTCCGCTTCGCCTCCGTGTCCTGGCCGCAGACAAGATGCAGGCCGGGCCCTTCGGCGGGGCCGGCCGTCTCCCTTTCAAGCGGGCCGGAGAGTCTGCGCTCTATGTCTTCGAGCAGCGCCAGATTGGCGGCATAGGAAGCCTGAGCCGGGTCCAGCACGCTGCCCTGCAGGTCGCAGTAGAGAATGCGCGAGAGCGTGCGCAGCAGGGCGGGATCGTTGCTGCAGTAGCGCAGGGCCTCCTCCGCGTCGCGCAGATCGTAGAATTCGATGTGCCCGGAGACGGCGGCGGCGATGCGGGCGATGCCGTCCGCATCGATGAGGCCCGGCATGTGCCTGCAGAGGGCGGCCAGAAAGTCCACCGCGGCCTGCGCGCCCATGGGCCCGTGACGGGCGAAGGAGATTTTCTTCGTGCCGTCGCTTTTGCGGATCACGGCCGCCGAGGCCGGCTTGGCGAAGTCGTGCACCAGCGCGCAGAGGATGTCCTCAATGGTGAAATCTTCTCTGTCCAGGGCGGCCTGCAGGGCGAGCAGCGTGTGCGTCCAGACACTGTCCTCCAGATGATAGGGGCTGAGCTGGCCGGGATAGACGTGCCGGCTTTCCTTGAGGGCGCAGACAAGGTCGGGACAGGCATTGTACAGAAAGACAAGCAGCTGGCGGCGGAGGGCGATGCGGTCGGTTTTCATGGGACTCTCCCGGGCGCGGCGGGCAGGGGCAGGGCGCTTTCGGCAGGTGTTTTTCGAGCGGAGGGCCCCCGTCGGGCGGCAGAATGTGAAGGCGCTGTGAGGGAATAGCCTTCTTTGGCCGCGAGCGCAAACCGGCCGGGCAGCTGCGTCTCTCTTCAGGCCTCGCCCGGAGGAAGGGAGAGAAATGGAAAAATAAACAGCAGAAATCTTGAAGTGTTGAAGATGAAAATGTGAAGAATTTGAGCCGGGGAAGAAAAAAAAGCTTGCCAAGAAGGGGGGAAGAGCGTAGATATCCTTTTCGCGCCGAAGTGGTGGAATTGGTAGACACGCTAGGTTCAGGGTCTAGTTCTCGCAAGGGAGTGGGAGTTCGACTCTCCCCTTCGGCACCATCCAAAAGCAATAGAAGGCCGAAATCAGAAGATGATTTCGGCTTTTTATTTTTGGCTCTGTTGAACCAAAGTGTTGATTTTGGAAGGTGATCGTCATAGGCTGTC
>JAUNSE010000581.1 GCA_030539415.1 Desulfovibrionaceae bacterium | reverse complement strand
TGGCAGCGCCCTTTTGTACGTTCATCAACAGAACAAGACAAGCCTTCCTCCCCCAACCTCCGTACTGACATGACATCCAACTCCCCCACCTCCGAGTCGGCGCGCTCCGGTCAGGCCTCCGCCTTCAGACTGGGCGCCTCGCGCTCGCTGCCCATCGTTCTCGGCTACGCGCCGGTGGCCTTCGCCTTCGGCGTGCTGACCTCGCAGGCCGGCATGCCCGTCTCCCTGGCCACGGCCATGTCCCTCATTGTCTTCTCCGGCTCCGGCCAGTTCATTGCCGTGGCCATGTGGTTTTCCGGCGCGGGCTATGTCGCCACCGCGGCAGCCGTCTTCGTCACCAACCTGCGCTATCTGCTCATGTCCATGGCCCTTGCTCCCCATGTGTCCGCGCTGCGCGGACTGCAGCGCCTGTGCTTCGGCTGGCAGATAACGGACGAGCTCTTCGCCGTGCACATCACCGCCTTCCGCCAGGGCTGGCAGATCAACAGGACGGCCATCTTCTCGGCCACATTCCTCGCCCAGGCCTCCTGGACCATCGGCACCATGATCGGAGCGCTCTGCGGCAGCATTGTCACTGACGTGAAGCCGCTCGGCCTGGATTTCGCGCTCTCAAGCATGTTTCTGGCCCTGCTCATCCCCCAGTGCACGGACAGGCTGCACATCCTGACCGCCCTGCTCGCGGCCATCTTTTCCGTCAGCCTGCGCGCGGCCGGACTCGGGTCGTGGAACGTGGTTCTCGCCTCGGTGCTTGCGGCAGGCATCGGCACACTGCTCAGCATCAGGACGCAGCCGCTTCCCCCGGCCCGCAGAGAGGAGAAGGCATGATGACCAGCCTCACCTCCCCAGCCAGCCTCGTGCTGCTTGTTGCCATCTGCGCGGCGGTGACCATCCTCCCCCGCGTCCTGCCCCTTTACATCTTCAGCAAGGAAACGCCGCACTGGCTCAGGCTCTGGCTCGACTTTGTGCCCGCCGCCGTCATGGCCGCCCTGGTGGCTCCCGATCTTTTCTTCTACGGCGGCAGCTTCAGCATCAATCCGCTGACGAATCTCTACCTGCTGGCCGGCGCAGCCACCATTGTCTTCTGCATCGCATTCAGGAACTTTGTCGCCACAATCGTCTTCGGCATGGCGTTTGTGGCCGCCATGCGCTATTTCGGCCTGGGAGTCTGATACCCTTGACGCCGTCCGGCATCCCGGGCCCGCCCATTTTGTCAAAATGCCTGAATATCGGAAAAGGCCGGATGGATTCACGATCCCATTCCGGCCTTTTTCCAAGAATCTGCCATCAGCAGTCAGCAAATCGTCCTATTTCCCACCGGACTTGTAGGGAACGCGTTCCACAAACCGTGTCCGGGGCGTATTTTCTATGCGATAGTACTGGTTCTGCGGCACGAACATGTAGGGGATATCCTCGGTTCGCGTGTGCATGAACAGGGACAGGATATTTCTGTTGATGGCCTGATGCCCCACAATGCACGTGGGCGCTCCGCCGGACAGGAAAAGCGCCCTGCGCAGCCCCCGGAGAACGCGCTGCTGCACCATGGCGTAGCTCTCGCCGCCAGGATAGCAGTAGTTGAACTTGTCGGCATGCCGGCTTTTCGAGACTTCCGGCATGGTGGCCTCAATCTCGCTGTAGCACATGTTCTCGCACAGGCCGGCATTTATCTCGTCAAATT
>JAUNSE010000061.1 GCA_030539415.1 Desulfovibrionaceae bacterium | reverse complement strand
ACTACATCCTCGAGAACAAGCTTTATTTTGAAGACTACGTGCGCAACTACACCAATGCCGGTTTCGTGGTTGGCAAGGACTACTTCTTCAAGGACGGCCTGTTCAGCGGCTACGATCCCAAGACCCGCCGCTATGACAAGAAGACCTGGGACTTCGAGCGCGACGAAAAGGGCGCGCCCGTCATCGATCCCACGTGGAGCAATCCGCGCTGCGTCATCAATCTGATGAAGGAGCACTACAGCCGCTACACGCTGAAAAACGTCTCCGACATCACCGGCGTGTCCGAAGAGAACCTGCTCAGGGTCTACAAGGCGTTTACCGCCACCGGCAGACCCGACAGGGCCGGCACGATCATGTACGCCCTGGGCTGGACCCAGCACACCGTCGGCGTGCAGATCATCCGCTGCTCCACCCTCGTCCAACTCCTGCTGGGCAACATCGGCGTGGCCGGCGGCGGCATCAACGCCCTGCGCGGCGAACCCAATGTGCAGGGCTCCACGGACCATGCCCTGCTGTACGACAGCCTCCCGGGCTACTTCTCCGTGCCCAGAGCCAACCAGCAGACGCTTGCGCAGTTCGTCAAGGCCAACAGCCCGACGACGCAGATCAAGAACAGCGCCAACTGGAAGGCGAACTATCCCAAGTACATCGTCAGCCTGCTGAAGGGCATCTACGGCGACGCGGCCACTCCCGAAAACGAGTTCGGCTATCAGTGGCTGCCCAAGCTCGAGCCCCTCGGCGACTACTCCTACTATCACGTCATCGACGAGGCCGCTCACGGCCGCATGCGCGGCGGCTTTGTTTTCGGTGTCAATCCGTGCCAGAGCTTCCCGAACACCCACAAGGTCCGCAATGCGCTGGACACGCTCCAGTGGATGGTCTGCGGCGAGCTCCACAACTCGGAGACCACCGACAACTGGCACAGGCCGGGCGTTGATCCGTCCAAGATCAAGACAGAGGTCTTCCTGCTTCCGTCCGCGCACCGTATCGAAAAGGAAGGCACCATCAGCAACTCGGGCCGCTGGCTGCAGTGGTTCGACAAGGCCATCGAACCCGAGGGCGAGGCCCGCTGCTTCGGTGACATGCTGGTGCCGCTGGTGAACAAGATTCGCGAGCTGTACCGCAAGGAAGGCGGCGTCAATCCCGCCCCGGTTCTCAACCTGAACTGGGCCGAGAAGTTCGACGCCGACGACTGGTGCCGCCGCATCAACGGCCAGTACTGGACCGATGTCAAGGTCGGCGACAAGACCTATCACCGCGGCCAGCAGGTGCCCGCCTTCGGCCAGCTGCGCGACGACGGCTCCACCTCCTCCCTGAACTGGCTCTACTGCGCCAGCTACACCGAAGAGGACGGCAACAAGTCCAAGAAGCGCAGTCTCGCCCAGACGCCGATGCAGGCCAGACTGGGGCTCTACCCCAACTGGTCCTGGTGCTGGCCCGTCAACAGACGCGTGCTCTACAACCGCGCTTCCGTCGACGCCCAGGGCAGACCCTACAACAAGGCTCTTCCCGTCATCTTCTGGGATGGCGCCAAGTGGGTCGGCGACATTCCGGACGGCCCCTGGCCGCCGCTCGCCGACAAGGAAAAGGGCCGCCTGCCCTACATCATGAACCCCGACGGCTATGCCCAGCTCTTCGGGCCCGGCCGCAACGACGGTCCCTTCCCCGAGCACTACGAGCCCGTGGAAACCCCGCTCACCAGCCATCCCTTCTCGCCGCAGCTTTCCAGCCCGGTGTTCAAGTTCTTCAAGGAGGACATGGAGAAGGTGGCCAAACCGGGCGATCCCAAGTACCCGATAGTGCTGACGACCTACAGCATGACAGAGCACTGGTGCGGCGGCGGCGAAACCCGCAACACGCCGGCGCTCCTCGAGGCCGAGCCTCAGCTCTATGTGGAGATGAGCCACGAGCTGGCCAGGGAGAAGGGTATCCGCAACGGCGACGGCGTGCTCATCGAAAGTGCCCGCGGCACTTGCGAGGCCATCGCCATGGTGACGGTGCGCATCCGTCCCTTCACCATCCAGGGCCGCACAGTACACCTTATCGGTATGCCTTTTGCGTACGGCTGGACCACACCCAAATGCGGCGAGGCCACCAACAGACTCACAATCGGCGTCTTCGATCCGAATACCACCATCCAGGAATGCAAGGCCTGCTGCGTGAATCTGCGCAAAATCGATCAGCTGACTGAAATAGGCTAGTTATGACAGGGTGTCCGGCCTTGGCCGGACACCCTCCGAAAGGAGCTGTTATGCCCAAGGCTTTTCTTATAGACACCACCAGGTGCACGGCATGCCGGGGCTGCCAGGTTGCCTGCAAGGAATGGCACAACCTTCCGGCCATTGAGACAAAACAGACCGGCACGCATCAGAACCCGCCGGACCTCAATCCCTGCAATCTGAAGATCGTGCGCTTTCACGAGCATCTTGACGACCAGGGCGTTGTGCGCTGGAATTTCTTTCCCGAGCAGTGCCGCCACTGCATCCATCCGCCCTGCAAGGATGTGGCGGACATGACCGTTGAAGGCGCGATCATTCATGACTCCGCCACCGGCGCCGTGCTGTTCACCGAGAAGACAAAGGAACTTTCGAAGGAAGACTGCGAGGCCGTGCGCGAAGTCTGCCCCTACAACATCCCCCGCAGGGACGACAAGACGGGCATCCTGACCAAGTGCGACATGTGCATCGACCGCCAGCAGGCCGGCATGGTGCCCATCTGCGTCAAGACCTGTCCCACCGGGGCCATGGTCTTCGGCGACCGCGAGGACGTCCTCGCCGTGGCCAGAAAGCGTCTTGCCCTCGTGAAGAAGACCTTCCCCAAGGCCTTCCTGGCCGATCCGTCCGATGTCAATGTCATCTACCTTCTGGCAGAGGAAAAGGAACACTATTACGAATACGCGGCCTTCTAGACACATGCTCCCGGCCTGGCCGGGAGCATGCGCGAAGTGTCTGCCGCTTGGATTTCAGGCCGATGCAATATCGGCCTTTTTTTCTGCCCGGCGGTATGCTAGGATCACACGCCGCGTAACCGGCCGTCGCGGACTCCTTCCTCACTGACGAAGTGTCCGCTCCTCATTGCACTTTCAGGCCCATCCTTCCAGGTTTGCGAGGTGAACCGATGTCCATGGCAGTCGAAACAACGGTAAAGACTCTTGCCAAACTGCGCGGGGACAAGCCCGTTCTCGCCAGCGTCCTTGACGCTTTCGAACCTCTTCTTGTGGCCCGTGTCGAAACTGCCGCAAGTCTGCAGGACGACGTGCGTGGCCTGCCTGTTCCGGCCCCGGACGAGCAGCGCTTCGCGGACGGCCTGAGTCTTCTGGCCGAGGTCAGGCTGGCCATGTTCTGGCCGCTCTGGCAGAAGGCGCTGGGCGGCCTGCTGCCCGTCTTCGAGCAGAGACCGCAGCTGGTTCCCGGTCTTGGGACCGTTTCAGAGCTTCTTGGCGCCGGCAGGGACGAGACTTTTCAGGAGGCCTTTCTGCAGGCGCTGCTCCATCAGGATGCGGAGGCCTGCGCCGGTCTGTTCGGCACGGACGAACTGTCCGCCGCCAGTCTGGCCTTTGTGGGCGAATTTGCTCTCTCGGCGGTTCTCAGAGCGGTTGCGACTGCTGCCGCGGGTTCCGCCGCGGAAGGGGACAATCCCTGGCCCCTCTGGACGCAGGGCTCATGTCCTGTCTGCGGCCGTCTTCCCGTCATGGACAGTCTTGCCCGGGGACTGGCCGACGAAAAGAACCCCTACCTGCTTTCGGGCGGCGGCAAGAAACACATGCACTGCGGGCTCTGCGGTTCCGACTGGCTCTTCCGCCGCGCTGTCTGTCCGGTCTGCGGCGCCGACAGCAAGGGCGTCATGAACATTATCGTGCCCACGGAGAACCGATCCGAACACATCGCCTGGTGCTCGAAATGCCGCACCTACAGCGTGGGCGTGGACGAGCGGTCCTTCAGCGGCGACCTGGACTATGACGCTCTCGCCCTGGGTCTGCTCCCCCTGGACATGGTGGCCGCCGAAAAGGAGCTCACGCCCATGTGCCGGACCTTCTGGAATCAGTTCTGATTCGGGCGCACCATCACATATCCCTCGACTGACGACGGAAGGACCTGCCGCTGCGGCAGGTCCTTCCGTCTTTTGCGTCTGTGCATTGCGGCGGCAGCAGACGGCCTTCCATCGGTTTTTCTCCTCCTGAGCGCGGTGCCGCCCGCCGTTCCTCCATCTTCTCTTTGCGTAGCGGGATAAAATACTCTATGCTTGATGGCGGAAAAAAGGGGGCGATGCGCCCCATTTCCGCGCCTCCCGGCGCCGGGCAGACTGCCGTCCCGCCGGGCCTGGGGCGCGATTCAAAGACCTTGCCGCACCGACTGCATACAGAGAGGAAGTATGACTCCCGCTACCAATATGACTCCCGCAACGCTTTCCGACGATCCTGTCTCCGAGCAGAAAGTCTCGGCTCTTGCCCAGGCCATCAATTTCGACGACCCCACGCTGACCATCACCTACGGCACAAAGACCATGAACGAAATCGCCGAGTTCGCGGACTCGCTGCTCGACAGCGTGCGCGTCAAGGATGCCGGTCCCGTGGGCGAATCTCTTTCCACGCTGATGGAAAAGGTCAAGGGCATAGACGTCAGCGAAATTGCCAACCACAAGAAGGGCTTTCTTGAATCTCTGCCGGTCATCGGCAGCCTTTTCAACAAGGTCGAGCGCAGGCTGATGGACTTCAACACCGTGCTCGAGCAGGTCGAGGGCGTGTCCGGCAAGCTTGAGGAGGCCATGTTCGGCCTGCTCAAGGACATTCAGATCCTCGAGCAGCTCTACAATAACAACAAGAATTTCTACGGCGAGATCTCCGCCGCCATAGAGGCCGGCGAGCTTCGCCTGAAGGAAGCCCGCGAGAAGGAGCTCACCGCCCTGCAGGCAAAGGCCGCGGCAAGCGGCTCCGCTCTGGACGCCCAGAATGTGCATGACTTTGCCGAGAAACTGAACCGCTTCGAGCGCCGCCTGCACGACCTCAAGCTGTCGCGCACCATCACTCTGCAGACGGCCCCGCAGATCCGCATGATCCAGAACAACAACCAGACGCTGGCCGAAAAAATCCAGACCAGCATTCTGGCAACCATACCGATCTGGAAGAATCAGATGATCCTGGCCCTGTCCATACAGGGTCAGCACAATGCCGCCCAGCTGCAGAAGGAGGTGGCCGACACTACCAACTCCATGCTGCGCAAGAACGCAGAAATGCTGCAGATGTCCACCACAGAAACAGCCAGGCAGGTCGAGCGCTCCATTGTGGACGTGGAAAGTCTGCGCGATGTGCACAACAGGCTGATCAGCACCATCGCCGAGACGCTCAGCATCACCCAGCAGGGGCGCGAGCGCCGCCGCGAGGTGGAGAAGGAGCTGGCCCAGATGGAGAACGACCTCAAGGTGCAGCTCACTTCCCTCGCCCAGCAGAAGGTGGAGCAGACCGTACAGGGGCAGCTTGGCGCCTCCTCGTCAAAAGCCATCCAGCGCTAGGGCGGGGACAGACGCATGGCTCAGCCCTGGCTTGACACTGTCGTGGGCTCGGTCCTCACGGTGGTGAAAATTGTCGCCCTGCGCGTGGTGATCCACCTCGCCGCCCTTGTCCTTGTCGGCCTGTCCTATCAGGCTTTCGGAGACGTACTGCTCAGCACCTCTGTCTGGGCGGGCATTGTCTGCCTCATCCCGTACGGTTCGCCAAGAAATCCCTACTGGTGGATTCCCGTTGCCGCGGGATGCGTGCAGGCGCTCGTGCTCCTGCCCCTCCTGCCGTGGGCCTTCTTCGCGCTGCCCGCCGGTCTGCTGACCTGGACGCTGCGCCTCGTCATAGCCAGAGGCAACATCGGCTGGGACTGGACGGCGGCACCCGCTCTGGCGCTCGGACTCTACGCGGCTGTCGGCAACCTGCTGGACTGGCAGCTGCCCCTGCTGCCGCTGCTTTCCTTCCCGATTCTGTTCGCTCTCGGTCTTGCGGGGTACCGTATGTTCAACCGCATCTTTCATTCCAACGTTCACAGACAGATGCTTGCCGCAAGCCTTGTTCGTCTGCGCACAGTGCTGCAGTCCGCGAGTCTCGGTGAAAACGAAAAGCGCCACTGCAGCCTGCTGCTTTCGCAGAGCGAGGCTCTGGGGCTGTACAAGGACTGTCCGGACGAACTTGTTGACCGCATTGTCAACATCACGGGCGAACTTGAGGATCTGAGCAGATCGCTGGCCTCGAAGCCCGCGTGGACAAGAACGCTCTTCAAGTCCACGCAGTGGCAGCATCTGGGGAAGAACACGTACATTCAGGGCGGCCGCCTGACAGGCGAAGGTGTCCTGCAGAACGTCCAGGAGCTGAACGCGGATCTCGCGCGGACCCTGGCATCGCTCAAGAAGAGCGCCAATCCCGGCAAGGCCTCCGCGGAACAGGACGATGCCGTCGCGCTGGACACTCTCTCCCTGTCCGCAAGCGAGCTGCTCGGCAAGAAGGGCTCCCTGCCGGACGGGTTCGGCAGACCGCTTGAGGACATCGCCTTCACCGCCATGGACATGATCGGCGCCATGCGCAAGGACCCCGCCGACAGAAGGACAAGCCTCCGCTTTCTGGAAAGGTATCTGCCCAGAGTGCACCACGTTGTGGACGAATACGCCCGCATGGAAAAGGATCTGCCCCCGGAGACCAGACAGCGCACCATCGAGGTGCTCGAGCAGCTGGCAGCCTCTTTTGACTCTCACAGGCAGGGAATGACGCGCAACGACACCATCGGCTTCACGGCCGAGCTTGACGCGCTCGATGCCCTCCTGAAAATGCGCTCCCGCTAGACGCCGCGCATTCCGACTGTTATCCGCCCTCTGCGCTCTGCCGCAGAGGGCTTTTCTTCTGCAGTTTTTCCAGCGGAAAGGATATTTCTGTTCTGCTGCAGGCAAAATAAAAAGACCCGTGCTTTCAACACAGGTCTTGTTATTTCCAAAAATGGTGCCGAGGGACAGAGTCGAACTGCCGACACAGGGATTTTCAGTCCCTCGCTCTACCAACTGAGCTACCTCGGCACTGTGAGGCAACGAAGATGCTTTTATACTTTTCCGTTACCCTTGGCAAGCGAAATCTGCACTTTTTTCCGATTAATTTTCAGTCCAGCCGAAAGAAGGGATACGGTCCGCCGGTCCCTGTGCGCGAACAAGGTCGGACCGGGTCCGGCAGAGCCGTCCGATGCGAGATTCCGCCCGGAAGCGGTCTTGCTCAGGCCTCATCCTCGGCCAGCTTGAAGTTCACCCGGATCTTGAAGAGCTTCGTTGCCGGCAGATTGAGAATGGGCACTCCGGTCTGCTCCGTGATGGCATCAAGCCGTTCCTGAATGTAGGCTCTGGACGGACCGATAAAGGTGAACCAGATGTTGTACGCATGCTCGCGCTCGTAATTGTGTGTCACCCCGGGCTCGGCGTTGACCAGTTCCACAAATCTGTCCATGACTTCGGCAGGCACCTTCGCGCCGCACAGCGTCGAAACCCAGCCCAGTTTTTTGGACTGGAAGTTCGCTCCCATGCGGCGGATGATCCTGCCCTGCCGCAGGGCGCGCACACGGTCCAGGGCCTCCTCCTCGGCGATGCCGAGGCGGGCGCCTATTTCGGCATAGGGCCTGGGAACCAGCGGGAAATCCCCCTGGATGATATCGAGCAGGGCCTTGTCTGTGGCGTCCATCAGTGCCATGGCATTCTCCTTGACGCGTCTTCTAGACGCGCTCGCGAAGTTTTTTCGGGATGTATGAGCACAGCGGCTCCTCTCCCATGTGGCTGCCGCTCATGTTGTAGGCCCTGGCGCGACAGCCGCCGCAGACCTTGTGGTACTCGCACACGCCGCACTTGCCCTCGTAGGCCTTCTGGTCGCGGAACTGCTTGAAGTAGCTGCTTTCCCGCCAGATTTTCGGGAAGGGCGTGGTGCGGACGTTGCCGCAGTCAAGCTCCAGATACCCGCAGGGCTGGACCTGGCCCGTATGGCTGATGAAGCAGAAGCCCGTGCCGCCGAGGCAGCCTCTGGTGTGCGCGTCCATGCCGAAGTTCTCCACATCGACGGGCACGCCCTCCTCGCGGGCCATCTGCCGCATGATGCGGTAGTAATGCGGCGCGCAGGTGGCTTTCAGATGCATGCTGGTGGTCTTGCGGAACTGATAGAACCAGTGCAGCACCTCTTCATATTCATCTGCCGAGATGACCTGATCGCCGAGCTCCGCCCCCCGGCCCGTGGGCACGAGGAGGAAGATATGCCAGGCCGCGGCGCCCAGCTCCTGGCACAGCTCGAAAATCTTTCTGAAGCTGGACAGGTTGTTTCTGGTCACCGTGGTGTTGATCTGGAAGGGCACTCCCACATCGGTGAGGCAGCGCATGCCGCGCACGGAGGCCTCGAAGGCGCCCGGCACGCCGCGGAAGCCGTCATGGCTTGCCGCATCGGCGGCGTCGATGGAAATGGAGCATCTGTCGACACCGGCCTCCTTGATCTTGCGGGCCGTTTCCGGCGTGATCAGTGTGCCATTGGGAGAAAAGGCGCAGACAAGCCCCTTGTCATGGGTGTAGCGCACCAGTTCGTACACGTCCGGGCGCATCATGGGATCGCCGCCCGTGAAGATGACTATGGGCCTGCCAACCTGCGGGAAGGTGTCGATAAGCGCGAGCGCCTCCTCATGGTCGAGCTCTCCGGGATAGGGTTCCATGTGAGCTTCGGCGCGGCAGTGCTTGCAGGCCAGATTACAGGACCGGGTGACCTCCCAGGCTATGAGCCGGCAGGCGGGCGAACCGTCTTCGAGCACCCTGGGGCCCATGCCCCCCATAT
>JAUNSE010000060.1:676-8831 GCA_030539415.1 Desulfovibrionaceae bacterium | reverse complement strand
ATAGGATGAGGAAATGCCGTTGCGCACCGAGTAGTCGGCCTCGAGAAAGGCCGAGACGGTGTCGCAGGCCTTGACCAGAGCGCCGTCCAGGGGATTCTCCTCGTCCCTGTTGTGCCTTGCGTCCAGCTCCTCGTAGCTTGCGATTTCGGTGAAGGCGCCGCCGGCCGGCTGCACGCGCTCGCAGAATTCCGAGTCGGCGCCAAGGCCCAGATAGTAGCGCAGCCTGGCGGTGAACTCGACCTCGCCGGCCTCGTCCAGCGGGCCGAAGACGCGGCTCGCAAGCTCCTCCCGCTCGCAGTCGCGGATGAGCCTGGCGATGGATTCGGAGGACTTCTTGACCGGGGAGATGATGTCCCTGGTCAGCAGTTCCGGCAGATCGTGGAAGAGGCCGCCGAAGAAGTTGTTGACGCGGCGGGCCCGGCAGGCGCCGGCCGCGAGGCTGAACAGATAGGAGGCGGTCCCAACGAAGAACATGTGTCCGAGCACGTCGGTCTGCGGGATGCGGGGAATCTGCGTCCAGCGCACCTGAAAGCGCAGCTGGCCGCAGAAGCCGGCGAAGCGGGAGACGGCAGTTCCCGGGTCCATGATCTCGGCCATTCCGTCCACGCGCTCAGCGAGCGCGGAGAGCCTGCGTTCGAAGTCCCTCTCGATGACCGGCATTTCCGGATCGAAGTCGTTGAGCGGTCTGATGAGCCTGAATTCCCACTGCGAGGCGAACTGATGGGCCGCGCTCAGCAGAAGGCGCGCGGGCGAACCCTCGTCGCGGTCGGCGTGCCAGGCGCGGAAGCGGTCCCAGAAGCCGCCCATGGGCGAAAGCACGGGCTCGAGCTCGGCGGTGACGTAGTCCACGAGCCGGGCGTACTGGGCCTCGTTCTCCCTGATGCGGTAGAAGATGGGCGGCTTGATGTCCGTGACAACGGTGCGGAAGAGGTAGTCGAAGAGGGCGCCTTCGATGACGGTTTCGGCGAGGGCGAGGAACTCCCCGTCCGTCCGCGTCCGTGAGGCGCGGGCGAGCAGCAGGGCAGCCACAATCATCTTGTGGGCCTGCTTGTCGATTTCGGCCAGGGGGCAGGGTCTGAGCTTGTCGTTCCAGCGGTGCATGGACGAGCCGGAGAAGATCTGTCTGAGCAGGCCCTTGCGGACCTGGCTCCGGCCGGACTCGTGGGCGTCCGCATGCGTGTTCTGTGCGTTCATCCGGTTTTCTCCTGTTTTGCTGCTTCGTCCTTGTCCGTAGCATGTTTGCGCCGCATTCTGAAGTCCCCGCCGCGGTGTTCCCCGGTCCGGGGCCGCCGCCGCGCCGGGTCCGGGGCGGGAGGAAAAAAATGCGCGAAGTTTTTGTTCCGGACGCGTGTCAGCCTTGACAGTGTGGCGAAAAATTTATAAAGACCACCGTTCGAGGCACATCCCACCATCCCCGTTAGGCGGGAGCGCTCCACCATAACCAGGAAATTTTTGACACGAGTGGCAGGCCGTCCAAGCGGCGCCAACGGAGTTGCATTCTATGAAGACCTTCAGCCCCACACCGAAGGACATCGACCGTCAGTGGTATGTTGTTGATGCCCAGGATCAGGTGCTCGGACGTCTGGCCAGCCAGATTGCCCACCGCCTGCGTGGCAAGCACAAGCCCGAATTTGCTCCCCACATGGATAACGGGGATTTCATCATCGTGGTCAACTGCGACAAAATCAAGGTGACCGGCACCAAGATGGACAAGAAGATGTACCACCGCCATTCCGGCTGGGTGGGCGGTCTCAAGTCCACGAGCCTCAGCGACATGCTGGCCAGCAAGCCCGAGCGCGTGCTCATGGCCGCCGTCCGCGGCATGCTGCCCAAGAACCGCCTTTCCCGCGATCTTCTGAAGAAGCTCAAGGTTTACGCCGGTCCCGAACATCCCCATACTGCCCAGAAGCCGCAGCCCCTTACGCTGCCCTACTAAAGGAGTGACGTCATGAGCACTACTTTCCATTACGGCACCGGGCGTCGCAAGACGGCAACGGCTCGTACCCGTCTGTACGCCGGTTCCGGCAACATTGTCGTGAACGGCCGTCCCTATCAGGAATACTTCGTCCGCAAGACCCTGCAGATGGTTGTCAATCAGCCCCTGAAGCTGGTCAACCTGGACGACAAGATTGACGTCCGCGTCAATGTCTGCGGCGGCGGCAACGCCGGCCAGGCCGAGGCTGTCCGCCACGGCATCAGCCGCGCCCTGCTCCTGCTCGATCCCAGCCTGCGCGGCCTGCTGAAGAAGGCCGGCTTCCTGACCCGCGACTCCCGCAAGAAGGAACGCAAAAAGTACGGCCTGCGCGCTGCCCGCGCCCGCTACCAGTACAGCAAGCGTTAATATTTCCGGGACCTGTTCCCGAAAGTTCATCGAACGGCAAATCCCTTCCGGACTTGCCGTTCTTTTTTTGCCCTTTTTCCGGGCCGCGGGACGCCGCATCCGCCCCGCCGGCCGGCGCGCAGCGTCGGGGGCGGCGGCCCTTCCCAAAAGACGGCGGTTCGTGATACTGAAACAAATGAATCACCCTGCACTTTGCAAACATCCGCGCAAGCGGAAGGAAGAGTTATGGCACTGGATCCCAGACATGTCCCCGACTGGCAGATCGCGCTTGACGCCGAGCAGAACATGAAGACCGTCGAGACGCTTGCCGCGGAGCTCGGACTGGAAAAAGGGGAGGTGCTCCCCTACGGCCACCACATCGCCAAGGTGGACGCCAGCCACGTCTGCGCCCGCCTGGCTGAACGGCCCAACGGAAAATACATTGATGTGACCGCCATCACGCCGACCCCCCTGGGCGAGGGCAAGTCCACCACCACCATCGGCCTGGTGCAGGGTCTGGCGAAGCGCGGCAAAAACAGCACGGCGGCCATCAGGCAGCCGTCCGCTGGCCCGGTCATGGGCATGAAGGGCTCGGCCGCCGGCGGCGGTCTCGCCCAGTGCATTCCGCTCGTGCCCTACAGCCTCAACTTCACCGGCGACATGCATGCCGTGACCCAGGCCAACAACATGGCCATGACCGCCCTCACGGCCCGCATGCAGCACGAGCGCAACTATGACGACGAGAAGCTGGTCACCATGTCCGGCCAGCCCCGCCTCAACATCGATCCCACCCAGGTGCGCATGACCTGGGCCATCGACTTCTGCGCCCAGGCCCTGCGCAATGTCATCATCGGCATCGAGGGCGACGGCCGCCGCAACGACGGCTTCATGATGCGCTCCGGCTTTGTCATCACCGCCGCCTCCGAGGTCATGACCATTCTGGCCCTGGCCACGGACCTGACCGACCTGCGCCGCCGCCTCGGCAACATCGTCGTGGCCCTGGACAGGCACGGCAAACCCGTCACCTGCGAGGACCTGCAGGTGGCCGGCGCCATGACCGCCTGGCTGACGGAAGCCATCAAGCCCAACCTCATCCAGACGCTGGAGGGCCAGCCCGTCTTCGTGCACGCCGGCCCCTTCGCCAACATTTCGCTCGGCCAGAGCTCGATCATCGCCGACAAGGTCGCCCTCAAGCTCTCCGACTACCACGTCACCGAATCCGGCTTCGGCTCCGAAATCGGATACGAGAAATTCTGGAACGTGAAGTGCGTCCGCAGCGGGCTCGCCCCCGACGCCGTGGTCATCGTCGCCACCATCCGCGCCTTGAAGCGCCATGGCGGCGCCCCGGCACCCGTACCCGGCCGCCCCATGCCCGAGGCCTACACCCGCGAGAACGTGGATATGGTCGAGGCCGGCTGCCAGAACCTGCTCAGACATATCGGCATTGTCAGAAAGTCCGGCGTGCCGGCCGTGGTCTGCCTCAACTCCTTTGTCACGGACACACCCAACGAAATCAAGGCCGTGCGCCGCTTCTGCGAATCCGCCGGCGCCCGCTTCGCCGTGTCCGAGCACTGGGCGAAGGGCGGTGACGGCGCGCTCGAGCTGGCCGACGCCGTGCTCGACGCCACCAGGGAGAAGTCCTTCTTCACGCCGCTGTTCACGCCGCAGACGCCCTTCGACGAGCGCATCCGCAAGATCGCCAGCGAAGTCTACGGCGCCGACGGCGTGGAAATCTCGCCCACGGCCCGCAGGAAGCTGGCCGACCTGCAGGCCCGCGAGGACGCGAAGGACCTCAGCATCTGCATGGTCAAGACGCAGTACTCGCTCTCCGACAATGCCCAGCTGACCGGCGCCCCCACCGGCTGGCAGCTGGTCGTGCGCGACGTGCTCTTCCACGGCGGCGCGGGGCTGGTCATTCCGGTGGCCGGCGACATGAGCCTCATGCCCGGCACGGGCTCCCGCCCGTCCTACCGCAACATCGACGTGAACACCAATACCGGCACCGTGACCGGCCTCTTCTAGAATAGCCGGCGGCGCGGGCCGCATGAAAGCAGCGGAGGAGACAGGATAGCGCCTGCCTCCTCCTTGTTTTTTGTCCGGCGTCCGGAACTTCCGCGGTCCGGCGGCTACCAGTCGCGCAGCTTGCCCATGTCGCTGACCGGAAGCCTGTCGCCGAGCGTCAGACTGCCGGGCCGCTCCTCGGGCAGCAGCGCGCGGACGGCCCTGCGCACGGCGGCACGCACGGCCCTTTCGCCGCATCCTCCGGCCGGCACGACAAAGGCCTTGAGCCGCGAGCCCTCCTCGGGACGCATGGGCCGCACGCAGCATTCGGCCACTTCGGGCAGGGCCAGCAGGCAGTTCTTCAGGCGGGAGGGCGAGACATTGACGCCGCCGACCTGCACCAGACTGTCCAGACGGCCGGAGGGAAGGAAATTCCTGTCTCCGCTCCAGACCATACTGTCCATGAGCTCGAGCACAAGGCGCCCGCCAGAGAGAAGAGAGCGCTCCACAAGTGTCACGTCTGCGCCGGCGGAGGCGTCCGGCGCGGCAAGCCGCTTCATGTAGGGCACAAGACGGAAGGGCTGCGCGACATCGTCCCGCAGCCCGACAATGCCCGTCTCGGAGGAGCCGTAGACCTCGCGCGGCACAAAGCCTCTGGCCGCGAGCGCCGCGGCCGTGGCGGCCCTGAGCGGCGCGGCAGCGCTGAGCAGGGTGACGGGCCGGCCCTCGGGAGCGCGGATGGCGCTTTTGGCCGCGGCGTCCCAGAGCAGGGGGATGCCGATGACCGTGTCTCCCGGACGGATGGCCGAGAGAACCAGAGTGGAGAGAGCCGGCAGAAAGACGGCCTCGCGGCCGCAGAGCCTTGGCAGAAAGATGCTGGTGGTGAGGCCGTAGAGATGCTGGGGCGGCACGGCGGAGAGGATACGCCCTTTCGGGGCCAGGGCGTCGCGCAGCCAGAGCGCCTCCTGAATCAGCTCCTCCTCCGCGTGGACGCAGACCTTGGGATGGCCCGTCGAGCCGGAGGTCCGCACGCCGATCGTCCGCTTTCCGGCGCGCCAGAGGTCGATAACCGCGGCCGCGGTGTCGGCCATGCGCGCGCAGGGACGCAGCCTGAGAAGCTCCCCGGCCTCGCCGCTTCCTTCGGGAAAGAGCATGCTCTCCATGTCCGCGCACACGGCCTGCCATTCCTCGGACGAGGCGGCCTGCGCCTGCTCCCTCGCGCCGAAGACGGCCGCGGGCTCGGGGCCCTCGGGCAGAAAGGATTTCGCGCGCCGGCGCTGGCGCAGCACGGACTGGAAGAGCGTGAGAAACGCGGACGTGTCGAGAAGCGACTCGGGCATGGGCGTCAGATCCTCTGCAGCGTGAGAGTGGCGGAAAGCCCGCTGTGTTTCGCCGTTGCGCGGACGGAGGCGCGGCGGGCGCCGCCGCGCACGGCCTCAAGGCCGAGGGCGAGGCCGGCGGCCTGAGAGAGTGCGGCACCGCCCAGGGCGGAGACGGGGAGAGCCGCTTCGGCACCGTCCGCCTGCGTTACAGCCAGAGTCCCGTCGGGCCCCTCCGCGCGCCAGGCGCAGTCGCAGGCTATGCCGGAGTCACCTGCCTCAAGGCACAGGAAGAAGGCCGTCCTCCCGCTCAGGGGAATGTCCGGAAAGACCGCTTGCAGCCGTTCGTCCGCCTCGTCCAGAGCCCCGCAGAGCACCCTTTCGCAGCGGCCGGTCAGAAGCATGGCCCCTGCCGCGGCAAGGGCGCCGGCGAAGGAGAGCTCCTGATTGCAGACAGTCATGCAGGGGCCCTTGAGGCCGAGCATCAGGCTCAGCAGACCGCAGGCCATGTTGTTCACGGCATGGGAGAAGGACGTGGGCGAGGAGAGGCGCGGACCGTCGTCGAGAATGGAGTCCACATAGTCCAGCGAGGTCTTCTGGCAGCCGAAGAAGGTGCCGATGACAAGGCCGGTCTGCTCGGGGCAGGGCCAGGCACCGGCCTCCTCCAGGGCGCCGATGGCCGCGGCAAGACCTGTGCGGGCGTAGATGGGCATGCGCCTGAGGCTCCCCCTGGGAAAGCGGCCGGCCAGCGAGGCCACGGGATCGGCCGCGGCTCTGTCGGCCGAGGCGCTGGCATTGCCCGCGCGGGCCGCGTTCAGGCTGGCGAGCAGCTCCGCGGCCGAGCCTTCGGGATGCAGCAGGCAGGCGCCGGTTACGACGGGGAAAAGGCGGGAGGTCCGGACCTCCCGCGGGGGATTCGGACTAGTCATGGCCGGCCTCCGTCGAAAGAATCAGAGCCGCGTTGCCGCCGCCGAAGCCGAGCGAGGTGGACAGGGCCGACGGACTTGAAACGGGCAGATCGGTCATGGTGGGGCTCGCGCCGATGTCGGGATCCTGTTCGGCAAAGCCCGCGCTCTTCGGCACGATGCCGCGGCGCAGGGCCAGCAGGGTGAAGACGGCCTCGATGGCGCCGGCGGCACCCAGCGTGTGGCCGGTCAGGCCCTTGGAGGCCCAGAGCGGGACGCCGGGCAGAAGGCGCGAGAGGGTGCGGCCCTCCACGCGGTCGTTCTCCCTCGTGCCCGTGCCGTGCACGTTCACAAAGGCAAGGTCGCCGGCCTTGAGGCCGGCCTGCTCGAGAGCGTCTGTCACGGAATGGGCGAGACCCTCGCCCTCCGGATGCGGCGCGGTGAAGTGGTGCGCGTCGGCATGGGCGCCGAAGCCGCGCACAAAGCCCAGAATCTCCGCGCCGCGGGCGCGCGCGGCCGCGGGGTGCTCGAGCACCAGGAAGGCAGCGCCCTCGCCCAGATTGAGACCCTGGCGGTGCGCGTCGAAGGGCCGGCAGGGCCCCGTGTCGGCCAGCATGAGGCGGGCGAAGCCCGTGTGCGAAACAAGGCTCATGGCGTCAGCGCCGCCGCAGAGCACGCGAGAGGCCATGCCGCAGCGCAGCATGTCCAGCCCCATGCCGACGGCGTCCGCGCCGGAGGTGCAGGCATTGGAGAGCGTCAGGACCGGGCCGTCCGCGCCGAGCGCGGCCGCCAGCGCCAGAGCCGGGTCCGAGTCCAGATAGGCCTGGCAGTCCGGTCCGGGCGCTCCGCCATTGCGGCAGACGCTGTAGCCGTCCAGAAAATGCAGGGCCGTGCCGGTGGTGGTGCCGCAGAGAACGGCCGCGCCGCGGCCGTCCGCAAGGCCGGCCATGCCGAGCGCCTCGCGCGCGGCAAGCCCGGCGAGGTGCAGGGTGTCCGAGGCCCAGCCCGTGCGTCTTCCTTCCGGCCAGACCATGTCCGGCACGGCGAGGAAGGGATAGTCCAGGGCGATGGGGGAGAGGGCGGAGGCCGGCGCGAGCTGTCTGCCGCCTTCGCCGAGACCCCGGGCCGCGCAGCCCGTGTCCGCGCCCAGAGCGCAGACGCAGCCCATGCCCGTGATCGCTGCCGGCTCCATTCTAGGCATTGCCGCTTCCCGCCTGCTGCTCCAGCACGTAGTCCGCCAGCGAGGAGAGGGTGGAGAAGATCTTCCTGGCGGCCTCGGCGTCGGCAACGGCCACGTCGTAGTGCTTCTCCAGCAGGACCACCAGCTCCACGGCGTCCAGAGAGTCCAGGCCGAGCCCGTCCTCGTCGAAGAGCAGGGTGTCGGCCTGCAGATCGTCCGGATTCACGTCCTCCAGCGGCAGCTCGTCCAGGATGTGTCCCTTCAGGTCCTCAATGAGCTCGTTTCTGTCCATGGGCTTTATCATCGCATCCTCCCTCGGATTGGTCCCACATGTCGTAAAAGTTGAAAAAGTGAAAGGGCCGGGTCCTGGTCAGGTCCTCGACCAGCGAGATGAAATGCTGCGCCGCTGCCCCGGCAAGCTCGGGATGCC
>JAUNSE010000060.1:0-666 GCA_030539415.1 Desulfovibrionaceae bacterium | reverse complement strand
GGCACGCGCACGATCTCGGGCTCGAGGACGCGCACGCGCCCGCCCTCGCGCACGCTGAAGGCGTGCACCACCGGCGCGCCGCTCAGGGACGCCAGCAGATAGGGGGCGGCCGGCAGGCGCACGCTGCCGCCCAGAAAGCGCGCCGTCACGAAATGCCGGTCATTGGGCGTCATGCGGTCGCCCATGATGCAGACTATGCCGCCCGCGCGCAGGAAGGCCGCCGCCCTGATGGTCGAGGTCATGCCCTCGCGGGCGTTGATGACCGTGAAGGCATGGCCGCTGCCGTTGGAGGAGAGATAGCGGCTGTCCGGATTCTCCTCCATGACCCACTGCAGGATGGCGATGGGGCGGCCGAACTCCTCCATGCCAATGAGCGCGGACTGCCAGCTGCCGAAATGGGCGCTGACCACGAGGGCCCCGCGCCCCTCGTCCAGCAGGGCGCGCATCCGCTCCCTGCCCACGCCGCACTGCTCCACGGTCAGCCGGCCGCCCAGGCCGGTGAGCAGACGGTCGAAGAGGGCGTCGGCGAAATTGGCGTAGAGTCTGGCCGTGCGGGCGAGCGTCGTGAAAAAGCCGGCGGGCCCGAAGCGTCGCTCGAGATACGGCCGGCAGCGCCGCCGTATGTCGGGCCGCAGGGCGTAGTAGAAGGATACCGGGCGCAGCAGC
>JAUNSE010000580.1 GCA_030539415.1 Desulfovibrionaceae bacterium | reverse complement strand
AATTTGCGCGGCGCGCCGAATGGCGGCGCATCGGAAAAACTGCTGATCGGAAGGTGCGGAATGCGGAGTCAGGGAATGTCAAAAAGGTCCCTCCGCGCGGACGGAGGGACCTTGAGGAGTCAGGAGCGGTATCAGAGCATGAGGTTCCACCACGGAACCGCGATGCAGGCTATGAACAGGCCGCTCATGATGATGCGCAGGAACATGACCAGGGCCATGTCCTTGAAGTTGATGTAGCCCGAGCTGTAGAAGAAGAGGTACAGGGCGTACTCGTACGGGAAGATCAGGTTGTCGAGGCCGTACTGGAAGGAGAAGTAGAGCAGGCGCGGGTCAAGGCCGATGCTGCTGGCCAGCTCGGCAATCGGCACGGACAGGGTCGAGGTGGCGGCCAGAGGCGTCAGCAGGAAGTTGAGCAGCACGCCCACGCCGTAGGCGCAGACCGAGGCCATGGAGGCGCCGGCGTCCGTGAACAGGGGCATGACCTGGTTGGCCAGCCACTGCGTGACCTTGAGGAAGCCGCCGGCGGCGCCGATGCTCATGCAGCCCATGATGAAGAACAGGGGGGAGAAGTTGGTCTGGCCGAGCTTCTTGGCGTCCATGAGGCCGACGCCGGGCATGAAGGACAGACCCATGATGAACATCAGGGTGGTGCCGGTGCTCAGATGATGGATGGATTCGGTGGCCAGCATGACCAGGGTCAGCACGAAGAGGATGGCGGCGCGCTTCTCGTCGTCGGAGACCACGCCGAGCTCGCTGTACTTCTCCTGCGCGACGCGGCGCAGCGTGGCCTTGTCCGCGCTGCTGCGCAGCACGAGCAGCACCAGGACGAGACCGAGGGCCGTGTAGATCATGGCCGGCGGGAAGTTGAATATGGCATACTGAACCCAGGAGGTCTGGGTGCCGAGCACCTTGTCGACCAGGCCCATGCCCATGACGAGGTCGCCCGCGCCGGTGAGGTAGGCGAGCTTGGTTCCGCCGACGGCCATGCAGGTGCCGAGCACGATGGCCGTGGCTTCGCGGGAGCCGGCCTTGAAGTCCAGGGCATCGCACAGGGAGATGGAGATGGCCAGGAAGATGGCGGCCTTGCCCATGATGGAGGGCACGAAGGGCGACACGATGGCGGCGCCCACGGTGAAGCCGGCCAGGGCGCCGGCGAAGCTGCCGCCCATCTTCTGCACGCAGCTCAGGGCGATGCGCTTGCCAAGGCCCGTGGACTGCACGATCTTGCCCAGAGTGAAGCCGGCGATGGAGATGATGGCCACCTCGCCGAGCCAGGGAGCGAAGACCACCTTCTGGGGCACGTGGCAGACCACGATGTACAGCATGGGCAGGAGCAGGCCCACCATGGTGCCGTTGAGAGTGTCCATGGCCCAGGCGCAGACGGCCCACAGGGTCACGGCCAGGAAGGCGACCATGGGATCCGTCAGGGTTTCGGAGCGCGGGATGACGTAGTAGGCGCCCACGGCAATGACAAGGGAGACGGCCCACTTGATGAGCATGGAGCGCGTCAGTTCTTCGGTTTTGAGCAGCATTGTACCTCCCGATCAGCAGGATTGACCGGTGCTCTTCGGCGTTGACACAATATCCGGAAAAACAGCTCATTTCCCGGACTTTCCTGCCGTCAGAGTCACACGGGCGGCACGGGCCGGCAGGGAATCCACATTTTGAAGGGAAAACACA
>JAUNSE010000059.1 GCA_030539415.1 Desulfovibrionaceae bacterium | reverse complement strand
GTGGCTCGGCCAGTGCCCCAAATGCGGCCAGTGGAACACCCTGACAGAAGAAACCGTGCGTCAGGGGCCTGTTCCCGCGGTCTCGGGCCTGCGCCCGCCTTCCGTCATGCGCCTTCAGGACGCCGTCGAGGACGGCATGAAGCCCTTCTCCTCGGGCCTGGGGCCCCTGGACCGCCTGCTCGGCGCGGGCCTTGTGCCCGGCGCCGTCACCCTGGCCGGCGGCGAGCCCGGCATCGGCAAGTCCACCCTGCTCCTGCAGGTGGCCGGCCACGTCTCCGCGCAGGGCCGCCGGGTGCTCTACGCCTCCGGCGAGGAGACCCTGGCCCAGATACGCCGCCGCGGCGAGCGCCTCAGGGTGCTGAACGACAATCTGCTGGCCATCGCCACGGCCAGCTGCGACGACGTCATCAAGGCCCTGGGCGAGACAAGACCCGCCCTGCTCATTCTGGACTCGGTGCAGACCGTGGCCTGCACCGAGGTGGAGCGCCTGCCCGGCAACGTGAACCAGGTGCGCGCCGTGGCCTCCTCCGTCATCGAGGCCTGCCGCTCCCTCCAGGTCGCCGGCATCCTGGTGGGCCATGTCACCAAGGAGGGCGCCCTGGCCGGTCCCAGGGTGCTCGAGCACATGGTCGACACGGTGATCTCCCTGGAGGGCGACCGCCGCCAGGCCTTCCGCCTCATGCGCGTCTCCAAGAACCGCTTCGGCCCCAGCGACGAGATGCTGGTCTTCCGCATGGGCCAGGACGGCATGGAGATTGTGGCCGACCCGTCCACCTTCTTTCTGGAGGACCGCAATCCCTTCCTGTCCGGCACGGCCGTGGTCATGGCCTGCGAGGGGCGCCGCCCCCTGGCCGTGGAGGTGCAGGCGCTGGCCACCAGCTCCTGCTTCTCCATCCCGCGCCGCGCGGCCCTGGGCTTCGACACCAACCGCCTGAACCTGATTCTGGCCGTGCTCGAGAAGCGCCTGCGCCTCAACTTCTCCCATGCGGACATCTACGCCAAGGTGGGCGGCGGCGTGCGCCTGCAGGACCCCGGCCTGGATCTGGGCGTGGCGACGGCCGTGCTCTCCTCCTTCTACGACCTGCCGGTGCCAGAAAAGGCGGTCTTCTTCGGCGAGATGGACCTCAACGGCCAGATCCGCCCCGTCTCCTGCCAGGAGCAGCGCCTGAATCAGGCGAAGCGCCTGGGCTTCAAACCCATTGTCATGCCGGGCTCGGTGCAGACCATCACCGACCTGGCCAAAGGACTGTTCCGCCGCGGCGGCGGACAGGGAGGAAACCGTGGCTGAGGAACTGGAACGCAAGTATCTGGACGTGCGCCGGGACGACCTGCGCCCGCGTCTGGCCGCCCTGGGCGCGAAGCCGGCCGAGGCGCCGCATTTCGAGGCCAATGTGCTCTATGACCTGCCGGACGGCGCCCTGCGCGCCCGGCACGAGCTCCTGCGCATCCGCACCCGCGAGTGGGCGGATCACGCGGACTGCCGACTCACCTTCAAGGCCCCCCTGCCGGACATGCTGGTGGCGGGCAGGCCCGTCAAGCGGCGCGAGGAAATCGAACTCGGCGTGGACGATGCCCGCGCCATGCGCGAGATACTGCTGAGACTGGGCTACCGGGAGCTTGCCCGCTACGAGAAGGTGCGCGAGTCCTGGACCTGCGGCGGCGCCCATGTGGACATGGACGAGCTTCCCTTCATGCACTGCGTGGAAATAGAGGCCTCAGCTCCGGTCCTTGAGAAATTGGAACGGCGTCTGGGTCTTGACACGAGCCCGGTCAGTGCAAATAGTTACCATGTACTCTATCTCGACTGGCTTGCCGCGCGGAATCTGCCGCGGCAGGACAGCTTTGTCTTCGACCGGGCGGAACGCGCCCGCCTGCGCGCGGAGCTCGGCCTCGGGACGGACGATCCGTCCTGATGCCCGCCGTCTGCTCCGCCTTCCCCCCTTCCGCTCCGCTTTCTCCGCCTTATCTCTCTTTCACCGTTCACAGCATGCGGCCGCACAAGACTGCCCGGCGGTCCCATCGGGCCGCTCAGGATACGCAATGTCCGACGAAATCTTCTCCCCAGGCACGGAGGCCACGGACCTTATCGAGCCGGAGCTCAAGGAGCCTCCGCGCTTCGCCGTCTACCTGCACAACGACGACTACACGTCCATGGAATTTGTTGTCCAGATTCTCAAGGAAATCTTCTTCAAGAAAGAGGAGGAGGCCGTCGCCCTGATGCTCAGAGTGCATCAGGAGGGCATTGCCAAATGCGGCACCTACATCAAGGAAGTGGCCGAAACCAAGCTCCTTCAGGTGAGCAAACGGGCCCGCGAGGCGGGCTTCCCCCTTTTGTGCACCATGGAGCAGGAGTAGTCCCTTCTCCGTTCCTCCCCACACCATTCCGACACGAAACGACAGACGGGAGAATACATGTACTTTTCAAAACTGACCCGCGATGTCATGCGTGAGGCCATGCTCGAATCCCAGAAGCGGCGCCACGCCGTCTTCTCTGTCGAGCACATCCTCTTCGCCATCACCAAGATGCTCCGCGGCCGCGTCCTGCTCGAGGGCTGCGGCGCCTCGGTCGGCGTCCTGCGCGAGCAGCTGGAAGGCTTTTTCCGTGCCAACATAGAAACAGTCCCCGAGGGCACGAAGCCGGAGATCGTCCAGACTGTCAGCGTGACCAGACTCTTTGACCAGGTTATCAGCAACATGACCGCCGCCGGCCGCGACACCGTGGACCTCGGCGCCCTGCTGGTGGCCATGATGCAGGACGACGACAGCTACGCCGTCTACTACCTGCGCCGCCAGGGCTTGACCAGCCTTGACGTGGAAAGCTACGTTTCGCACCGCTACCACGAGGACGAGGACCAGGAGTCCGCGGCCTCGGCCGCCCGGGAGGCCCGCCGCCGCTCGCGGCAGTCCGCCCGCCGCGAGAGCGAGGACGGCCAGGAGGCTCCCAGGGAGACCGCGCTGCAGCAGTTCACCACCGACCTGACCGCCCTGGCCAGAGAGGGGAAGCTTGATCCGCTGGTGGGCCGCACCGCCGAGCTCGAGCGGGCCATCGAGATCCTCTGCCGCCGCAGCAAGAACAATCCGCTCTTCGTGGGCGATCCCGGCGTGGGCAAGACGGCCATGGCCAACGGCCTGGCCCTGCGCATCGCCTCCGGCGACATCCCGAGGAAGTTTGCCGACTCCACGGTCTACTCGCTCGACCTGGGCATGGTCGTGGCCGGCACCCGCTACCGCGGCGACTTCGAGCAGCGCCTCAAGGCCATTGTCAAGGAGCTGAAGGAGCAGCCCGGCGCCATTCTCTTCATCGACGAGATTCACACCATCGTCGGCGCCGGCGCCACTTCCGGCGGCGCCCTGGACGCGGCCAACATTCTCAAGCCCATGCTGGCCGGCGGCGAGCTGCGCTGCATGGGGTCCACCACCTTCGAGGAGTACCGCAACCACTTCGAGAAGGACAAGGCCCTCTCCCGCCGCTTCGTGCCCGTGAAGATCTACGAGCCGACCCGCGAGGAGTGCCTGAAGATCCTGCTGGGCCTGCAGCAGCGCTACGCCGACTTCCATCAGGTCGCCTACCCCGAGTCCGTGCTGAAGACCATGGTCGAGCTCTCGGCCCGCCACGTGCGCGAGCGCCTGCTGCCGGACAAGGCCATCGACGTGATGGACGAAGCCGGCGCCGCCGTCTACCTGCGCAATGCCGGCAGGGCCGAGGCCCCGACCGAACAGCCCGCCGCGCAGCCCTCGGCCGAGGGCGCGAAGAGCCAGCTCACGGTCAGCGACATCCTGAACGCCGACCTCGACGGCCGGCCCGAAACGCCGGCTCCCGAGGCGGAGCCCGCCCCCGCGAAGGGCAGGCGGGGCAGGAAGCCCCGCGCGAAGGCCGCGAAGGACAGCCGCCCGAAGGTGACCGTCGCCGACGTGGAATTCGTGGTGGCCCGCATGGCCGGCATCCCCACGCGCAGCGTCTCCGGCTCCGAGAAGGACCGTCTCGCGAAGCTCGAGACGGAACTCAAGAGCCGCGTCTTCGGCCAGGACGAGGCCATCACCATGGTGGTGCGCGCCATCCTGCGCTCGAGGGCGGGCCTGGGCCAGCCCAACCGTCCCGCCGGCTCCTTCCTCTTCTACGGGCCCACCGGCGTGGGCAAGACCGAGGTGGCCAAGAGCCTCGCCGACGTCATGGGCGTGGAGTTTCTGCGCTACGACATGAGCGAGTACATGGAAAAGCACTCGGTCTCCAGGCTCATCGGCGCGCCTCCGGGATACGTGGGCTTCGATCAGGGCGGTCTCCTCACCGAGGCCGTGCGCAAGGCGCCCTACTGCGTCATCCTGCTCGACGAAATCGAGAAGGCCCATCCGGACATCTTCAACGTGCTGCTCCAGGTCATGGACGACGCCTCGCTGACGGACAACACCGGCCACAAGACCGACTTCTCCAACGCGATCATCATCATGACCTCCAACGCCGGCACCTTCGAGATGAACGCGGCCTCCATGGGCTTCAGCCAGGCGAAGAGCACCGAGGATGCGGCCCGCAAGGCCCGCAGGGCCGTGGAGAACACCTTCACGCCCGAGTTCCGCAACCGTCTTGACGCGCTCATTCCCTTCCACAGCCTGACCCGGGACATGATGGTGAGCATCGTGAACAAGTTCCTCTCCCAGATTCTGGCAAGCCTCGCGGACCGCCGCGTGGAGCTGGAGCTGAGCGGGGAGGCCGCGGGCTGGCTGGCCGAGAAGGGTTATGACCCGGCCATGGGCGCCCGCCCGCTGCGCAGGCTCCTGCGCGACGAGGTCGAGGACAAGCTCGCCGAAGCCCTGCTCTTCGGCTCCCTGCAGAAGGGCGGCAGAGCGCGCCTGGTGCTGGGAGAGGACGGCCTTGTCCTCGTGGAAGCCCAGACCGTGCACGCCTGATGCTCTCCACCTACTTTGCCGTGATCTGCGAGCGCGTGGACTACATCCGCGCGCTCGCGGACCGCTTTCCCGACACGTCCCTCGCCGACCGCTGGGGTCTGCTCTGCCACGGCGGCGACCTCTCCATGTCGATGCTGCTCGCCGCCTACAGCCGCGGCATCTTTCCCTGGTTCAATCCGGACGATCCGCTCCTGTGGTGGACGCCGGACCCGCGCTGCGTCATCCTGCCCGAAGAGTACCACATGCCCAGACGCTCGGCCCGCGCCCTCCGCGCCCTGCCCCTGCGCATCACCATGGACAGGGCCTTCTCGCAGGTTCTGAACGGCTGCTCGAACAGGGAGAAGACCTGGCTCTCCCAGGACATGAAGGACGCCTATCTCGCCCTGCACCGGGCCGGCTTCGCGCATTCGGTGGAAGCCTGGCTGGACGGGGAGCTTGTCGGCGGCCTCTACGGCCTGGCCCTTGGCAGGGCCTTCTACGGGGAGTCCATGTTCCACACGGTCTCCGAGGCCTCCAGGGCCTGCCTTGCCGCCCTGTGCGCCCTGCTCGTGCTGCGCGGGGTGACCCTGCTCGACTGCCAGCAGGAGACGGCGCACATCATGGCCCAGGGTGGCAGCCTTTTGCCCAGGGACCTCTTCGAGCGCGAGCTCGAGTCGGCGCTGACCTTCGACTTCGACGAGGACGACGCCCTGACCAGGGAGTACGCCGACATGCCCCTCGAGCGCGAGCACGCCTGGCCCTTCCTGCCCTGGAGAACCAGGTACGAGCATGCCGACGGCCTGTGGCGCCCGCTGCCGGAGGGGCGGAGACCCGCTCCCGCGCACCGCGTCGTGGTGCAGAAGGGCTGAGCGGCCCCCGGACAAATCCCGAACAGCGCTTCAAATCCGCCTTCACGGCGGATTTTCTCGTTTCTGCAGACAACGCGGGCCCTGTCCCGAAGACAATATGAAAGCCCTCCGCACTGGGGTAATGCGGAGGGCTTCAAATCAGTTTCCGTGCAGCCTCAAATCGTCCGGCTGAGGGCTCTCGGCCCGGCGGAAACGATCCGCGGCATTGGCGTTATCTGGAGGGCCACAGGGGCTCGTCGTCAGGATTCTGCTCGGGAGCCTTCTTCAGGGTCTCGGGGTCGATCTTGAATTCGGCAAGCAGGGTGCCGGCCAGAGCCTTCATGTTGTAGATGGCGATGAGCACGTTGCTGCGGGCGGTGACCGCCTGGGTGGAGGAGTTGAAGTATTCGTCCTCGGAATGCAGCACGTCCAGCAGGGTGCGGTGGCCCATCATGAACTGCTCTTCGTAGGCCACGCGGGTATCGCGGTTGTACTCCATGGCCTTGCGGTAGAAGTCCATCTGCTCCCGGGCGGTGATGTACTCGCTCCAGCTCTGCTCGACGTTCAGCTTCAGCTCGTCCATGAAGTCGTACACGTCCTGCCTGGCCTGGCGCACGCGGGCGGCGGCAGCCTTGTTGGAGGCCACGTCGGCGCCGCTGTTGAAGAGGTTCCAGCGCATGACGCCGCTCACCGAGAACTCGCTGGTGCGCAGTCTGTCGCGGCCGTCGCGTTCGGTGAAGGAGGGGCCGGCCTCGATGTCGATGGTGGGATGGTAGGCGGCGCGGGCCTGATCCTTGCGGGCCTGGGCGGCGGTCACGTCTTCCATGAAGGCGGTCAGCTTGGGATTGTGCTTTTCGGCCTCGGCCATGATGTCCTCGATGCCCTTGTACATGACAGCGGGCACGGGCACGGGCTCGAGCTCGCCGGCGGGCATGCGGGTCAGGCGCTTGTAGGTGTCCTCGCCGATCTGCAGGTAGGCCTGGGCCTGGGACAGGGTGGCGCGGGATCTGGTCAGGCGGCCTTCGGCCTGGTTCACATCGGCCATGGAGTCGATGCCGCGGCTCTGACGCTCGCGGGTTCTGGCCAGAATGTCTTCATGATAGGCCACATTCTCCATGGACATGCGGCAGATTTCGCGGCGGCGCAGCACGTCGATGTGGGCGATGATGGCGTCCAGGGCCAGGGTGGTGGCATTGTCCAGAACGCGGGCGTCCATCGAGCGGTAGGTCGCCTTGGCCTCGTCAACGCGGCTCTTGGTCAGCAGACCGTCCCACACGGGCTGGGTCAGGATCAGCGAGCCGTTGGCGTAAGGGCCCCAGTGGTCGTAGTCGTACTGTCTGGTCGTGCTGTCGGACAGGATGCCGTAGCCGCCGCGGATGGTGCCGTCCACTCTCGGGCCGTAGCCGGCCTTGGCGTGGTCGATTTCATGGCCCACGGCCTCGCGGTTCTCCTTGAGGCTGCGCAGCGAGTGGTTGGTCTTGAGCATGGCCTCGATGGTCTGGGTGGGACTGGTCCCGGCGGCAAAAGCCGGTGTCCCGCCGACCGCGGGCGCTCCGAGCAGAGCGCCCAGGCAGCAGCTCACGAGCAGGGTGTTCAGTTTCATGGTATACTCCCTTCCCAAACTTTCCCGAACGGGCCGCTGCCTTCTTTTGCCGAAAGTGTAGCTGGAGGCGCGAGCCTGCGGGATGTCTGTCTGTGAATCTATTGATGGCTGATGCGAGTGATAAAGAATGCCGCGCCTTCCGCCCTTTGCGGGTGGCGGCCTCCCGCCGTGACGGGCGGCCAGGGGCGGAATGACTGCCGGACGGCAGCCCCCCATTTCTGCTGTCCGCGCTGAAAAGCCAGAAAAGACGGAGCCTGCCGGAACAGGCCCCGCTGCACAGGCTGCCAGGCGCTTCCGGGAAGATGCCGGCCAGCCGCTGTAACAGCAGCCGGCCCCGGCGCGCCATTCGTCTGTACCAAGGTCTTCCTAGTTTTCATTATCGGGCTTGTGTGAATTTTTTTTAGGTCTCTCCCTCTTTTTTTCATAAAAATTTTAAATTTTGATTTATTTTGCGCAATTAGAGGGAAAAGCCCTTGATCCACCTAATATCCTGCCAATGTATTTTTCATGCATGTGTTGTCATTAGAATGATCATAATAACGACATTCCATGCATGATCAATTTTCTACACGGTTTTTCTCATTTTTTTCTCCCAAAAGCAAGAGCAAAATTACTGTTCCAGTACTGCCGTCATCCATGTTATTGAAGGAAAAGCGCTTTTAGGGCATATTTTGCTGAATATTTTTTCCTGGCGGGGGGTTCATGGACGAATCTTTTGAAGTTGATGGCATTGTGTGCAAAATCGTACGAATTTCCGGGACAGCCTCCCGCGTCGAAGGCCGCTGCTCGCATGACAGGCTGGTCTCCCTCCAGGCCCCGATGGACATGCCCATGGAGGAGATCCGCCGCTGCGCCGAGCTGGAGGCTCCCGTCCTTGTCCGGCGCTGGCGGGAGGCGCGCGAAAGGCGCCTGGCCGAGGCCAGGAAGACCATGCAGGCGTGCGGCATCGACGAAAGCCGCATCCGAACGATCTTCATGCAGCGGCGCAGGACTGTCGAACTGCGCGTCCTCATGGACGGCAGCATCGCCGCGATCGCGCCCGAGGGCTGCGATCAGGCGGAAATCCTCGACACCGTGGCCAGGAATGCGGCGCGGCTGGACTGGGACAGCAAACGGGCAAGGAACAAGTACGACACCATGCTCGTGTGGCTGGAGGAACTCGCTGCCGCCGGAAAGGAGGAGCGGATCGAGGTCGAGCGCGTCAAAGGCCGCCTCGACATCCGCCTCCATGTCTTTTCCGACCATGTCCTGGTGCAGGCCCCGGACTTTTTCAGCCGGGAAATGATCCGCATCCATGTGGCCGGCAAGGCAGAGTGGATAGAGAGCCAGAGGCCCCCCCGGCCGAAGTTCCGCAGTCTTGAAGCCAGGAACGGCGGGATTTTGTCCTACCCGTCCGCCGAGATCACGGTCAAGACCGACAACCGATGCAAGGTTCCCGCCATCCATGTCCGCCCCGACGGCAGCCTGGTGGTCCTCGCCCCGAAAGATATGTCAGATGACGAGCTCCGCGGTCTGATCAAAAATGATGCCGCCA
>JAUNSE010000058.1 GCA_030539415.1 Desulfovibrionaceae bacterium | reverse complement strand
CGGACGTGCAGCCGGGCGAGACGGTCATTGCCATAGGCAATCCCTTCGGCTTCACCCACACGGTCACAACAGGCGTGGTCTCTGCCCTGGGGCGTTCAATACAGACGGAGGGGGCGCTCTTCACCGACCTCATCCAGACCGATGCGGCCATCAACCCCGGCAATTCGGGCGGCCCGCTCATCAATCTCGACGGTTCCCTCATCGGCATCAACACCGCCGTGTACGGCAAGGGCTGGGGCATAGGCTTCGCCATCCCCATCAACAAGGCCAGGCAGCGCATGGAAAGCCTGCTCGACGGCCGCCGTCCGGCGCCGTTGTGGCTGGGACTGCAGGCCCAGGAGGTGGACCAGCGCACGGCCATGGAACTCGGTCTGTCGAGGCCCGGAGGGCTGGTCATCACGGGCATCTACAGAAATACGCCTGCGGCCGCGACAGGCCTGGAGCCGGGCGATGTCATCACGTCCATCAACGGGACCGAGATTTCCAGCCGGCGCGGCTATCTGGGACTCATGCGCAATCAGCTGGAGGGTGCGGACCTCACGCTGGAGGTGAAGGGGCTGCACGATGAGTCCGACAGGACGCGCCGCGTGACCCTGAAGCCGCAGGCCTTCACCGACGAGCGGACCATGGAGGTCATGCAGCGCCGCTGGGGCTTCACCGTCAGGGAAGGGGGGCGCAGGGGCGTTGCCATCGCCTCGGTGGACCAGAACGGCCCGGCCCGCATTCTGCGCAAAGGCGACATCGTGCTCGGCGTGAGCGGGACCGAGGTGGACAGCCTGCGGCAGCTCGCCGCGGTCTTCCGCGAGGAGCGTCTCTCCAACTCCGTGCTGCTGCTCATACAGCGGGGCGGCAAGGCGTACTACACCCGTCTGCAGGTCTGGTAGACAATCCGTTTTTTCAAAAAAATAAGACGCGGCAGCGCGGAGCGGGGCGGATGATCCGGAGGACCGGCATTCGCCCCGCTCCTTGCGTAAGCCCCCGGAGCGGGGGCTTCAGGCAGTCCGGCAGAACCAGCGTAAGGACGGCGCAAGCATCGGCCGGGGCATGGGCAAACGACTGCCCAGAGCCGTCTGCATCCGAAGAGAAGGGCGGGCGGATCCGCGCCGGCGAAGCGGAGTTAGGCCGGTTGCGGACACACGTTCTGTTTCTGAAAAAATTCCGTTACATATTGGTTTCCTGATGGCCGCGCAAAGTTGAATCAGGCGGTTTTCCCGCAGCCGAAAGCGATTTCAAATGCCATGCCTGTATCACGGAGAATGTCGCTTTTTGGGGAACAGGTTTTTTTCATTCAATGAGATAAATACGCAAAGAGAGGATTCTGCATGGATTTTTTGTCACATTTTCATTGAAATCAAATATCGCCCAGAAAAAAATCATGCAGAATAGTGTTTCAGATATTGGAAACGTGGTTATTGAAAATTGGTTTCATTTTCAATTTCGACTGTCAGGCTAGGGGATTACTCTCTTGACACCTTGCTTTGATTTCTTGATACTTGAGTAATACGGAGCCAATCCGTATGAAACAAAAATTGGTCTCTGACCCCATTGGAGGAAATCATGTCTTACGAAGTCGTTGTTGATACCGAGAAGTGCGTGGGCTGTGGCGAGTGCGTCGACGTCTGTCCCGTCGAAGTCTACGAGCTGAAGGATGGCAAATCCGAGCCCAGCAACGCTGAAGAGTGCCTCGGCTGCGAGTCCTGTGTGGAAGTCTGCGCCCAGGATTGCATCGAAGTCAAGGAAATGTAATCATAGGCCCAACAGGCCTGATTTTTCTGCGGGTGCCGCCGGCGAGATTCTCGTCCGGCGGCACTCCTTGTGCAAGGAGGGCGGCAACAATGGTGCCGGATCTGTCACCCATTTTCACCCAGTACGAGCGTCTGCGCGCCTATGTGGACGCGGCCTTCAACCAGGTCAGCAATCTGTGCGCCGGATGCGTCACCTGCCATTCCGGCTGCAGCGACTGCTGTCATGCCCTCTTCGATCTCTCTCTGGTCGAGGCCATGTACATCAACAGGGCTTTCAGGCAGACCTTCGACTACGGTCCCGAGCGCTCGGCCATCCTTGAGCGGGCCGAGAAGATCGACCGCCAGCTGGCCCGGATCAAGAAGAATCTCTACATGGAGAGCAAGCACGGCGAGGAAGAGGCGGCCATCGTGCACGAGGCCGCGGAAATGCGCGTGCGCTGCCCCCTGCTCGACGACAGCAATCAGTGCGTTCTCTACGAGGCCAGACCCATCACCTGCCGCGCCTACGGCATACCCACGAGCATAGCCGGTCAGGGCCATGTCTGCGGCAGCTCCGGCTTCGCCCGCGGCGGACAGTATCCGACCGTGAAGCTTGACAAGATTCAAGATGCACTTAGAGATATGAGTGTGGCAATCGAGCAGGCTGTGAACAGCCGCTTCGACAAGCTGCACGAGGTGTACATGCCCGTCTCGATGGCGCTGCTCACCTCCTTTGACGACAGATTCCTGGGCATCGGAGAAGCCAGACCCGAGCGCTGGGAGCGGTAGACGCGCGGGGCATCCCCCGGCGCCGAGACTTGAGAGAGGTTCGCCATGCCAAGCTTTCTTGCCGAAATTCACGCCAGCATGTACCGCGACGGAACGCCTCAGGAGCTGAACGAAGCCCAGGAGGCCAGCAAGCGGGAGATGTACGAGCGCCTGAAGCCCCGCCAGAAGAAATTCGTTGACAAGCTCGGCTACGAGAACTGGGATCCTTTCGCCAAGCCGAACGATCCCCTGGACATACGCCAGGACAGGACCAAGCGCACGACGCAGCAGCTGGTGCGCGAATTCCTGCAGATGGCGGCCAAAGGGGAGAGCTACAGCAACGAATACGCCCGCGGCGCCCTGCAGGCGGCTCTGGGCATCGTGAACAACGACGAGACCATGCGCGGCACCTTTGAATTCTGTCTCTGGTATTACGATCTGCTGCGGCGCGAGGGCCATATCAGGCCGCACGGCATCGAGCCCATGCAGCAGAAATAGGCTGCGCCGTCCGGAAAGCGGTTCCGGCCGGATGCAAAGCCGCGACGTCCAGCAAATTTTCCCCCCACTTGGAGAGAGATCCGATGAAAGCCCAGTACGACAACATCGACGAATACATCCGCGACCTGCAGGAAGCCATCGCCAGCTCCGACGGCCAGTGCGCGGCCCATCACTACAACCTGGGCCTCGCCCTGCTCAGCAAGCGCGACTTCATGGGCGCCGAAAGCGCCTTCCGCGACGCCCTGCGCGAGTCCCCGCACATGGCCGAGGCCATGGTGCAGCTGGGCGGCATCTGCCTGCAGCGCGGCGACCTGGACGGCTGCCTGAACTACAACACCGATGCCGCCAACTGCCGCCCCAAGTTCGCCGTTGCCGAAAGCAACATCGCCTTCGTGCATCTGCAGCGCCGCGAGCCCGACAAGGCCCTGAAGCACCTCGAAAAGGCGCTCAAGTGGGATCCCAAGTTCGTGCAGGCCCGCAACGAGGAAGTCATTGCCCTGTTCATGAAGGGCCAGTACGCCCAGAGCGAGGAGCACTGCCGCAAGCTTCTGAAGGACGAGCCCAATTTCGCGCCCGCCTGGCAGAACCTGGCTCTCGCCCTCTACGAGCAGAATCTGATTGCCGAGGCCGAGGAGGCCATGCTCAAGGCCGAGAAACTCGGCTACGAGGTGGCCGAGGGCTTCAAGCAGGCTCTGGCCGAAAAGAAGTCCAGGGCCTAGCCGGTCCGCGCCATATTCCGACAGCCGCCGCTGTCATGAAGGCTCCGGGTGCGTCAGCGCATCCCCGGAGCCTTTTTTCTTCCCTCTGACCTGGCGTTCGGACGGCCAGGGCGCCTAGAATTTCAGCAGCAGGCCCACCGGGCAGTGGTCCGATCCGAACTGCCCCTTCTCTATCCAGGCATCGGCGATGTTCTCCCTGAGCTCCTCGGAGACAAAGAAATAGTCGATGCGCCAGCCCACGTTCTTCTCCCTGCCCCTGGTCTTGTAGGACCACCACGAGTAGGCGCCCTCCTCCTGGCCGTGCACGTGGCGGAAGGTGTCTATCCAGCCGGCAGCCGTGAACCTGTCCAGGAAGGCCCTCTCCTCGGCCAGAAAGCCGGTGTTGAGCACGTTCTGCTTCGGGCGGGCGAGGTCGATGGGCTGATGGGCGATGTTGAAGTCGCCGCAGACGACCACCGGCTTGGTCCGCCTGAGCTCCTGAGCGTAGCCGTAAAAGGCGTCGAAGAAGCCCATCTTGTAGTCCAGGCGCTTGAAAAGCCCCTTGTGCTTCCCGTTTTCGTCCAGTATTTCGGCGCCGCCATTGGGAAAATAGCCGTTGATGAAGTGAAAGCGCTCGTATTCCAGATGCAGGATGCGGCCCTCTCCCTGCCATTCGGCGAAGGGCATCTCCACCTGAACCTTCAGCGGTTCGGGGCGGCTGAACACGGCCACGCCGGAATAGCCCTTCTTCACCGTGCTCGAGGCGAAGAAGCTGTGCCAGCCCTCGGGCGAGGCCACCGATGCGTCGAGCTGTTCGGGACTGGCCTTGGTTTCCTGCAGGCCAATGATGTCGGCCGTGTCCGGGCTGAACCATTCCCAGTCCTTTTTGCCGGTGACGGCTCTCAGGCCGTTGACGTTCCACGAAACAAGTTTGACCTGCATGATGACTCCTTTTTCCGAATGAGGCGCGAGGTAGAAAGCCGTCGGAAGCGTCCCGTCTTCCGGCGCAAGCGCGGCGGAGAGCCGCCGGTTTGCTTTTTGCCCCGTCCTCTGCCATACTCCAAAAGACTTGGCAAGAGAAAGCCTTGCGCTTTGCCTGTTGGTCTTGACGAACACGCCTGCAAGACACATTTCACAACGCCAGGACAATATTTCTTTGTGCGGAAAAGACCGCGTCAGTGCCTTCTGGAGGGCCGATAATGAGTTCAATGCCCGAAGTCTTGAAAAACTGGGACTGGGACAAGCTGCAGGAGAAACGGGCCAGGCAGCAGGGGTATACACCGCCTCCCCGCGATGAAGAGGAAAGAAGCGAGCCGCAGGGCGAGGAAAAGCCCCGCCGCAGCCTCTGGGGGCGCGGCGAGGACAGAAACGATTCCGGCGGCAGCGGCGGCGGCAGTGACGGCCGCGGGCCCCGCCTGACTTCCTTCAAGATGCCTTCGCCTGCCGGCGGCACCCGCGGCATTGTCATCCTGCTGCTCATTGTCGTGGCGGTCTGGCTGCTTTCGGGCATCTATATCGTCAATCCCGACGAGGAGGGCGTGGTCCTGCGCTTCGGCAAGTACAACCGCAGCACCGAGCCCGGTCCGCACTATGCGCTGCCCATTCCGCTGGAGACCGTCTACAAGCCCAAGGTCACCCAGGTGCTCCGCAGCGAAATCGGCTACCGCAACGTGGGGCAGTCATCCACCTTCCAGCAGGGCAGGGTGAAGACCATGCCCCAGGAAGCCTCCATGCTCACGGGCGACGAGAACGTGGTCAACGTCCAGTTCTCGGTTCAGTACAGGATAAAGGATGCGGTCCAGTACCTCTTCAACGTGGCCGATCCCACCTCGCTGGTGCACAACGCCGCCGAGGCGGCCATGCGCGAGGTCATAGGCAATAATCTCATCGATGCCGCCATCACCGACGGCAAGCTGCAGATCCAGAACGACGCCACACAGCTGCTGCAGGTCATCCTCGACCGCTACGGCGCCGGCATACAGGTGCTGGCCGTGCAGCTGCAGGACGTGCATCCGCCGCAGGAAGTCGTCGAGGCCTTCAAGGACGTGGCCAGCGCCCGAGAGGACAAGAGCCGCATCATCAACGAGGCCGAAGCCTACCGCAACGCGCTGCTGCCCGGCGCGCGCGGCGAGGCGTCCGCCATCCGCAACGAGGCCGAGGCCTATTCCGCCACCCGCGTCCAGCACGCCGAAGGCGCGGCCAACCGCTTCAACGCGCTGCGCGTCGAGTACGAGAAGGCCCCCGAAGTGACGAAGCAGCGTCTCTACTACGAGACCATGGAAGAAATTCTGCAGAAGGCGCAGGAAAAGGTGGTCATGGACGGCCAGGCCGCGGAGAGGGCTCTGCCCTATCTGCCGCTGCCCACCCTGGCCGCTCCCGGCAAGGCGCCCCAGGCCGCCAAGGAGGCGAAATAAGTGAGCAAGAGCCTTACCACCCTTGTGGTCTGCGTCTTCATTGCCGCGGCGCTGCTGTGGCAGTCCGTCTTCACCGTCAATCAGATGCAGTCGGCCATCGTCCTGCAGCTCGGCGAGCCCATCAACGAGGTCTACAAGCCGGGCCTGCACTTCAAGCTGCCCTTCATCCAGAAGGTTGTCTACTTCGACGCCCGCGTGCTCGACTACGAGGCCAGCTCCCGCGAAGCCTTCACGGTGGACAAGAAGGCCATCGTGCTGGACAACTACGCCCGCTGGCGCATCACCGACCCCCTGCAGTTCTACCGCACCATGCGCTCTCTTGTGGGCGCCCAGGCCCGCCTGGACGACGTGGTCTACTCCCAGCTGCGCGCCATGGTCGGCGCCTACACCCTGTCGGAGGTCGTCTCCACCCAGCGCGCGGCCATCATGACCGAGGTCACGCAGAAGGTGAAGGACATCATGACGCAGTTCGGCGTCGAGGTGCTTGACGTGCGCATCAAGCGCACCGACCTGCCCGAGGAGAACCTGCGCGCCATCTTCGACCGCATGCGCGCCGAGCGCGAACGCCAGGCCAGGCAGTACCGCTCGGAGGGCGAGGAGGAGTCGACGCGCATCCGCTCCGACGCGGACAGGCAGAAGGCCATCATTCTGGCCGACGCCACGAGGGACGCCCAGATCATCCGCGGTGACGCGGATGCCCGCGCTGCCCAGATCTACGCCGAAGCCTACAACAAGAACAAGGACTTCTACGCGTTCCAGCGCTGGCTTGAGGCCATGCGTCTCTCCTTCGGGGAGAACAGCAAGATGGTGCTCTCCAGCCCCGAGTCCCTGCTGCAGCGCATGAAGTAAGAGACCCGCATGCGGATGTCTGAAACGAACCGGCGCAAGGATGGCCCAGTGCGGGCCGTCCTTGCGCTGCTTGTGGTGCTTGCCCTTGTCCTGTGCCTGCCGTCCTGCGCGGCGGCGGACAGGAGCCCTTCCACGCAGGCCGCGCCCGCGGAGCCCGCGCCGTCACAGGCCCGGGGCGCGGTGCAGGCCCCTGTGGTGGCCGCCGAATGGCAGCCCCTGCGCGCGGCTCTGGCGAAAGACGGCCTGTCTGGTCCGCGGGTCGACGCGCTGCTGGCTCAGCTTGCGCCCCGCACGCCCGACCCCATGGGCCGCAAGATGGTCGAGCTGTACAGGAAGAACTTCATTCCCTCCCCGAAGCCCCCCAGACCGGGAAAGGATGACGTCTACAGGAATGTGGTCACGAAGGCCAATGCGCAGCTGTGCCTGGACTACATCGCCCGGCACAAAGCGGCCTTTGCCAGAGCGGAGCGGGCGTACGGCGTGCCGCCTTCGGTGGCCGCGTCCCTGCTCTTCGTGGAAACGCGGCTCGGGCGGGTGCTGAGAGACGTGCCCGAAAACGCCCTGCACACGCTGGCCAGCATGTCGCAGAGCACGACCATGGCCAGCATCGAAGGCTGGCTTGGAAAGATGCCCGGCCATGAGCGGCATCAGGACTGGTTCGCCAGGACCATGCCCAAAAGGGCTGACTGGGCCTACAGGGAAACGCGGGCCCTGGTGCGCTACATGCTGGACAACAACATCACGGCGGACCGGCTGCCCGGCTCCATCTACGGAGCCATAGGCCTCTGCCAGTTCATGCCGAGCAATATCGGCGCCTACGGCGTCGACGGCAGCGGGGACGGCGTCATCGACCTGTACACGGCCGATGATGCCGTGATGAGCCTGAGCAATTATCTGCACAAGCACGGCTGGAAGGCCTCCTCCCCCAGAGGCGACAGACACAGGGTGCTGATGCGCTACAACAAGTCGGTCAGATACGCCAACACCATACTGGCCCTGGCCGACCTGGTGGAGCAGACGCACAAGCCCGCCCGAAAGGGTGCAGGCAGATAACAGGCCCGCAACACAAACAGCCCGCCGTCCTCCGGGAGCGGCGGTTCATCATTTCTGGAGTGCAGACTTTGAATATCAGTACAGAGTTTTCCGACCCCTGGCAGCTTTTTCCCGCGGGAGCGAGCATCAAGCCCCTTGACCACGACATCCTCGCCGCGGCCAGGGCCAGAGTGGATTCCCAGACCAAACCTCAGGGCAGCCTGGGACGGCTTGAGGAAATCTCCTGCCGCCTCGCGGCCATGAGCCATCCGCTTGAGGTGGCGCCGGCCAGAGTCTTCACGGTCGCCGGCGATCACGGCGTGGCCGAGGAGAAGGTCTCCGGCTATCCGCAGGAAGTGACAAGGCAGATGGTGGAAAACTTCCTGCACGGGGGCGCGGCCATCAACGCCATGGCCAGCGCTTCGGGAATGGAGCATGTCATTGTGGACGCCGGCTGCTGCGGCGAGCCCTTCGGCCCGGAAGTCATCAACAGGCGCCTCGGCGCGGGCACGGCCAACATGGCCCACGGTCCGGCCATGAGCCTCGAGACCTGCTGCCAGGGTCTGCGCAACGGCATACAGCTCGCCCTTGATGCCGTGAACGAAGGTGTCCGCTGCCTTGCCATAGGCGAGATGGGCATTGCCAACACCACCTCGGCCACGGCCCTCTACGCCCATCTGCTCTCGCTTTCGGCCAGCGCCGTCGCCGGTCCGGGCACGGGCGTGAGTCCCGAGACCGTGGCCCACAAGGCGGATATCGTGCGCAAGGCGCTGCTGGTCAATGCCAGGAATCTGACCGGTCCGGAAGGCGCGCAGGACCCGGTGCGCGCCCTGGCCTGCCTCGGCGGCTTCGAGATTGTCACCATGGCCGGCATCGTCCTCGGCGGCGCGGCTGCCGGCGTGCCCGTCCTGGTGGACGGCTTC
>JAUNSE010000057.1 GCA_030539415.1 Desulfovibrionaceae bacterium | reverse complement strand
GAGCGTGTCAGGCAGCACCAGAATGCCGTCGTGATTGTCGCTCAGGCCCATTTCGCGCTCGGAGCAGATCATGCCGTAGGACGGCTCGCCGCGCAGCTTGGCCTTCTTGATCACTAGGCCGCCGGGCATGGCGGTGCCCACGGTGGCGACGGCCACGGTCTGGCCGGCGGCCACATTGGGCGCGCCGCAGACGATGGGCAGCAGCTCTCCCTGTCCCGCGTCCACCCTGCAGACATGCATGTGGTCGGAATTGGGATGGGGGGCGCATTCGACGACCTTGCCCACAACGATGGACTCGATGTCCTTGAAGGGATGGACGAGTTCCTCAAGCTCGAGGCCAAGCATGGTCAGGCGGTCGGCCAGGGCCTCGGCAGTGCCCTCGTAGGGGACGAACTCTCGCAACCAGGAAAGAGACAGCAGCATATGTCACCTTGACGCAGGGGGCGTCATGAAAAGCAGAAATTGATGAGGCGGAAGGGCGGGCATGCCGGCCTACCAGACGGGGCTCTGGTCTTCGGGATCCGGCAGGGGCCGCTCGGTCTGCGGTGCGCCGCCGTAGGCTCCGGGCCTGAGACGCTTCTTGACCTTCTTCTCCGGCATTTCGCCGGTGATGGGATTGCCGTATGCGTCGGTGAAGGAGCCTATGACAGGCTGCTTGCGGTTCTTGAGCGGCTCGCCGGTGGGCTCGAGGCCCGTCTGCGGCGGAGACGGCGACGTGGAGAATCCTTCGGTGGCGGCAAGCGCCTCGCAGGGCTGGCAGACCGGCAGAGCGGGCAGGGCCAGCAGCGCGGCGAGCAGAATCGCGGCCGAAAATCCAGGGTGGCGGAAGGCCATGAACGCGTCGGCCCGCACTAGCAGAACTGGCGCAGGAAGCGGCCGTCGTTCTCGAAGAACATGCGCAGGTCGCCGAGACCGTAGGTCAGCATGGCCACGCGCTCGACGCCGAGGCCGAAGGCGAAGCCGGTGATGTCCTCGGGATAGTTCACGTAGCCGTACACAGCCGGGTCGACCATGCCGCAGCCCAGAATTTCCAGCCAGCCGGTGGTCTTGCAGACGCGGCAGGGGGCGCCGTTCACATGACCCTTGCCGTTGCACAGGCAGCAGGAGATGTCCACTTCGGCCGAGGGTTCGGTGAAGGGGAAGAAGCTGGGACGGAAGCGGACCTTGGTCTGGGAGCCGAACATGGCCTGGCTGAATGCGGTGAGGATGCCGCGCAGATGGGCCAGAGTCACGTGCTCGCCGACCATCAGGCCTTCCACCTGATGAAACATGGGCGTGTGGGTCACGTCGGAGTCGCGGCGGTAGACCTTGCCGGGGGCCACAATGGCCACGGGGGGACGGCGCTTCTCCATGGTGTGCACCTGCACGGCCGAGGTCTGGGTGCGGAGCACGACCTTGTCCGAGATGTACAGGGTGTCCTGCATGTCGCGGGCCGGATGCTCGGGCGGCAGGTTGAGCGCCTCGAAATTGTAGTAGTCCGTCTCCACTTCCGGGCCGCTCTCGATGTCGAAGCCGAGCTGCTGGAAGACGGAGCAGATTTTCTCCATGGTCAGCGTGATGGGATGCCTGGAGCCCTCCCAGGGGCGGCGTCCGGGAAGGGTCGCGTCGAAGCGGCGCAGGAACTCCTCTTCCTTTTCGGCCATGAGCCGTTCCCTGCGCGCCTCAAAAAGAGTGGTAAGTTTTTCCTTGACCTCGTTGGCGGCCTTGCCGGCCCGGGGGCGGTCGGCCGCGTCAAGCGTGGGGAGCGCGCTCATGATGGCGGCGAGGCGGCCCTTGCGGCCGAGAAATTCCACGCGCAGGCCTTCAAGGTCTTCGGCAGAGGAAACCTCGGCAAGGCCCTGTTCCAGTTCGGGGGCAAGCTGTTCCAGAGAAGAAATCACATCCATTGTGGTCCATCCGGCCGGAATTCCGGCTACATCAGCACATAAAAAAATGCGGACATGAAAAAAAAGGAGACGGGAACATGGTCCTCGTCTCCTTTTCAAAAACGAAAAGCTACTTGAGGGACGCTTTTGCCTTTTCCACCAGGGCGGCAAAATCATCTTTGTGGAACACGGCGAGGTCGGCCAGAACCTTTCTGTCCAGCACCACGCCGGCAGCCTTCAGGCCGCTCATGAAGCGGCTGTAGGACAGGCCGCTCAGGCGGGCACCGGCATTGATGCGCACGATCCACAGCTGGCGGAAGTCGCGCCTGCGCTGCTTGCGGCCCTCAAAGGAGTTCTGCATTGAGCGCTCAACGGCCTCTCGCGCGGTGCGGTACAGCTTGTGGCGGGCACCGCGGAAGCCTTTGGCGGCATCAAGAAATTTTTTATGCCTGCGATGTGCGGCAAGACCTCTCTTCACACGCATGGGTGTATCCTCCTTCAGTCCTGAGCAAGGCGTAGGTCCGTGCCCGTCAGGCTGGATATGCGGGACGCGCCGTCAGATGACGCGCGATGGTCCCGGATGGCTGAAATGGTTATCCGTTGGGAAGCAGGCGGCGGACAGCCTTCATGTTGGCGGAATCCACCACGGTGGGCTGGCCGAGACGCATTTTGCGGCCGGGAGCCTTCTTGGTCAGGATGTGGCGCAGATTCTGGCGGCGACGGCGGTACTTGCCGTTGCCGGTCAGCTCGAAGCGCTTGGCGGCAGAGCGCCGCGTTTTGATCTTCGGCATTGTGGAGACCTCTCCTAAGTGGAATCTTCCCCTCGCGGGGAACTACTAAGCTTGCCCCAAAAATGTGCCCTTGGCAAGCTCTATTTTTTGGGCACGAGCAGCATCTGCAGGGTGCGGCCTTCGGCACGAGGCTCCTGGTCGACCCTGGCGACATCCTCGAGGTCCTTCATGAAGCGCTCGAGAATGTCCATGCCGCGATCCTTGTGGACTATTTCGCGGCCGCGGAAGAACACGGTCACCTTGCAGCGGTCACCGTCCTCAAGGAAGCGGCGCACATGGCGCACCTTGGTCTCGTAGTCATGGTCGTCCGTCTTGGGACGGACCTTGATTTCCTTGACCTGCACGACAGTCTGCCTCTTCTTGGCATCCTGGCGCTTCTTCTGCTGCTCGTACTTGAACTTGCCGTAGTCCATGATGCGGCAGACAGGCGGCTCCGAATTGGACGACACCTCGACAAGATCACACCCCACCTCACGGGCCGCGGCAATGGCCTCGTTGCGGAGCATGATTCCCAGCTGTTCTCCCTCAACGCCGATAACGCGCACCTCCCGTGCGTGAATCAGCTCATTGCGGCGCACACCGTCATCCGGCACGCGCCTGCGGGGCTTGATATTAGGCGAAGCTATAGCTCATTCCTCCTTGCGTGAACGGTTTGGCCGCTTCGGCTTTGATCAGTTCGATCGTTTCCTCCACGGTCTTCATGCCCAGATTTTCTCCTGTGCGCAGGCGGATGCTCACTGTGCCGCTCTGCGCCTCCTTCTCACCAACAACCAGCATATAGGGGATCTTGGCCATCTGCGCTTCGCGCACCTTGAAGCCAAGCTTTTCATTGCGCTCGTCGAGGCTGACGCGGATGCCGGCAGCCTGGAATCTGCGCTCCATGTCCCTGGCGGCGTCGAGAGCCGCATCGGTGACCGTCAGCAGGCGGGCCTGCTCGGGAGCCAGCCAGACCGGCATGGCGCCGGCATACTGTTCGATGAGCACGCCGATGAAGCGTTCCACGGAGCCCATGATGGCGCGGTGCACCATGACCGGACGATGGCGTTCGCCGTCCTGGCCCACATAGGTCAGGTCAAAGCGCTCGGGCAGGGTGAAGTCCACCTGAATGGTGGAGCACTGCCATTCACGGCCGATGCAGTCGAGGAGCTTGACGTCGATCTTGGGACCGTAGAAGGCGCCGTCGCCCTCGTTGATGGAGTAGGGCAGCCCTTCCTTCTGCACGGCATTGAGCAGGGCGCCGGTCGCCATCTCCCAGGCCTCGTCCGTGCCGATGCTGTCCTCGGGACGGGTGGAAATTTCGATCTTGTACTTGAAGTCGAACAGCTGCATCAGGGACTGAATCAGACGAATCACGTTGATGATTTCGCCTTCGAGCTGCTCGGGGGTGCACAGGATGTGCGCATCGTCCTGGGTGAACTGGCGGACGCGCAGCAGACCGTGCAGCACGCCGCTCTTTTCGTGGCGGTGCACAAGGCCGAGCTCGAACATGCGCACCGGCAGATCGCGGTAGGAGCGGACGGCATTGCCGTAAATCAGCATGTGCCCGATGCAGTTCATGGGCTTGATGCCGTACATCTCCTCGTCAATCTTGGTGAAGTACATGTTCTGGCGGTAGTGGTCGTAGTGACCGGACTGCTTCCACGTCTCCTGACGCAGAAGCTGCGGTCCCTGAACGATCTGATAGCCGCGCTTCAGGTGCTCGCGCTTCCAGAAATCCTCGAGGATGGTGCGCAGCAGCATGCCGTTGGGCAGCCAGAAGACCATGCCCGGAGCCACATGCTCGAAGAAGGTGAACAGGCCGAGCTCGCGGCCGAGCTTGCGGTGATCGCGGCGCTTGGCCTCCTCGAGCTGATGCAGGTAGTCCTTCAGGGCCTTCTCGTCGGCAAACGCCGTGCCGTAGATGCGGGAGAGCATGCGGTTCTTCTCGTCGCCGCGCCAGTAGGCGCCGGCGGCGCTGAGCAGACGGACATGCTGGCAGAAGCCGGTGTGCGGCACGTGGGGGCCGCGGCACAGATCGGTGAATTCGCCCTCCTGATAGAGGGAGACCGTCTCGGCGCCGAGGTCGTTGATGATCTCGACCTTGTACTTCTCGCCCATGGCGCCGAACTTCGCGACAGCATCGGCGCTGGACATCTCGGAGCGGATGAAGGGCAGGCGCTCGGCGCAGATCTTCTTCATCTCGGCTTCAATCTTCTCGAGGTCACCCTGGGTGAAGGGCGTTTCCACGTCGAAGTCGTAGTAGAAGCCGTTGTCGATGGAGGGGCCGATGGTCACCAGCGCATCGGGGAAGAGGCGCTTGACGGCCAGAGCCATGACATGAGCGGTCGAGTGGCGGATAATCTGGGTGCCCTCGGGACTGTCGGCAGAAATGGGAGTTATCTCTTCGGTCCCCTGGGGCACGGCGGTGGTCAGGTCATAGTCCCTGCCACCGGCGGACGCGGCCACAACGGACTTGAACTTCTTGCCGCTCAGCGCCTGCTTCAGCGCCGAGGCGAAATCCGCGCCCTCGGGCACGGAAACGACTTGTCCCTCAATACGGACATCCATAGGAAAACCTCTCTTCTCGAACAACAAGGATGCGCAGAAGATAAAAATAAGACAAAAAGAAAGATGGGGAGGCGATTGACCTCCCCATCCTGAATATTATGTACGAAGGGCGGTTGGCGTGTGCCGCCTTTCGCCGCCGGGTGAAACCCGGGTAAGTGCATTTGGTAGGAACGAGCAGACTTGAACTGCTGACCTCTTCCGTGTCAAGGAAGCGCTCTAGCCACCTGAGCTACGCTCCTAAGCGTTAAGGCGAGAATCCGTATAGGCTTTCTCCGTGCCCCCGTCAAGCATTTTTTTCGGAATCGTCAAAAAAATTTTAAAAATCATTTTTCCGCGCTCCCGGGATGCGCCCTGCAGAAGAGCGCCGGGACGGATCACGCCGCGACGGGACATCAGGAGCGGGTCTGCGCGGCGAGCCAGGCGGCGAAGTCGGCGCGGGCTCTGGCCGCGTACCATTCCTTGCGTTCCTTCTTGGGGACGCGGTGCTCCGGCTCCGGCATGAGGCCGAAGTGGGCGTTGCTCGGCTGGAAGCGCTTCTGTTCGCCGGAAAGATGGCCGAGAAGGGCGCCCAGGGCCGTGGTGACGGGCGGACGGTCAAGCGTTCTCCCCTGCAGGCGCGCAGCGAGCGTCAGGGCGACCCAGTGTCCGTGGGCAGCGGACTCCACATAGCCCTCCACGCCGGAAATCTGGCCGGCCGGAAAGACATCGGGCCGCGCGGCGAGGGAGCCGTCGGGAGAGAGAACCTTGGGTGAATTGATATAGGTGTTGCGGTGCATGCTGCCGTAGCGCACGAATTCGGCTTTCTCCAGACCCGGCACAAGGCGGAAGACGCGGGCCTGCTCGGGATAGGTGAGCTTGGTCTGGCAGCCCACGAGATTGAAGGTTTCCCCGTTGAGCGACTCCGTGCGCAGCTGCAGGATGGCCCAGGGACGGCGCCCGGTGCGCGGGTCGGTGAAGCCCACGGGCTTCATGGGGCCGAAGACGAGCGTCTTCGGCCCGCGCTCGGCGAGCGCCTCGATGGGCATGCAGCCCTCGAAGTGCCGCTCCTTCTCGAAGTCGCGGCCGCGCACCTTTTCGGCGGCGAGCAGGGCTTCGTAGAAGACTGTGTACTCATCCCTGTTCATGGGGCAGTTGAGGTAGTCCCCCTCGTCCGTCCCCCCGCTTTCGCCGGCGTGCTCGTCGCCGTAGCGCGAGCCGCGGAAGACGATCTCCATGTTCAGCGAATGGCCCCAGACAATGGGCGCGATGGCATCGTAGAAGTAGCAGTGGTCCATGCCCACGGTCCGGGCGAGGCTCTCCGAAAGGGATTCCGCGGCCAGAGGGCCGGCGGCCAGAACAATGTGGTCGAAGCCGGCCAGCAGCGGATCGTCTAGGGAGGAGATGCAGGCCTCCTTCAGGGTGATGAGCGGGTTCTCGCGGACGGAGCGGGTCACCAGGCCGGAAAAGAGGGAGCGGTCAACGGCCAGGGCCTTGCCCGCCGGCACGCGCGACGCGTCCGCGTCCCGCATGAAGGGGCTGCCCATGTCGCGCAGCTCCTGCTTCAGCAGGCCGATGCCGCTGGCCAGGGCGTCCGAGCGGAGGGAGTTGGAGCAGACCAGTTCGGACAGATCATTCGAGACGTGAGCCATGGATTTCACGCCGGGCTTGCTTTCGAACACTGTGCTCGCGATGCCGCGGGCGGCAAGCACTCTGGCGCATTCACAGCCGGCCAGGCCGGCGCCGATGATGGCAACAGTTCCCATGTGGAGTCACTCCCCGGATATGTTCGGTGAAAAAGGGGCGGCTGGCGACCGCCGCACCGCCCCATATAGAGGAATTGGGCCGGGCTTGGCAACTCGCCGCCTCTCCGGCCGGCAATCCGGCTGACAGGTCCGCCGGCACGGGAGAGCCGCGGCCGCATTTTTCCTCTCCGTGTCCCCCTTGCAGGATGCTTGCATGTGCGCTATTTTTTCAGATCAGGCATTCATCATGCGCCGGAGACAGGCGCGTGCCGGCTGCTCCGGCGGCATTCTTCCCGCGGGCCGAGCCCGCGGAACCGCGGCCGGACAGGCCGTCAGGTGATCAATCTGGCGAACTGCCTCGCAATCTGTTTGACAATCGGCCGTCCATCGTGTCCTGTGCGGCACAGGAGCGGCATCAGCGGGAGAGGCATCTCCCGGTCCGTTTTCATCAAATGGTCCCTTCCAGCGGCTGGCCTGGCGCCCAGCCCTTTTTTCTTGGCTTTTTCCCGGAGACAGCGCGTCATGACGAGCAACGCATCCACCGCCTTCACCCTGCCTGTCAGGGTCGCCTTCACCAGCCCTGAAGCGGCAGCCCTGTATGACGGCGCTCCGGCACCGGCCACTCCGGTGTCGGCCGGAACGGATCTGCGGGCGGCCATTGCCGAAGAGGAGATCGTGCTGGCTCCGGGGGCGCGCTGCAAGGTGCCCACCGGACTGCGCGTGCAGCCCTGCCTGCCCGGCTGGGCCGCTCTTGTCTGCTCCCGGAGCGGACTCGGCGCGAAAGACGGCGTGACCGTGGCCCAGGGGGTCGGCCTTGTCGATCCTGATTACACGGGCGAGGTCATTGTCTTTCTGCTGAACACCTCGGGAGAGGTCCGACGAATCGGGCGAGGCGAGCGCGTGGCGCAGCTGATCTTTCTTCCCTATGCGCACCCGGATTTCCAGGTGGCGGCGGATCTTGACCCGACGCTGCGCGGAGCCGGGGGATTCGGACACACCGGGCGCTGACGCCCGACAGGATAGATATCGAGGAATTTGTCATGTCCCAGGCCTTTGATTCAATCAAGCAAAATGACGCATCCTACGTGATGCAGAGCTACGGCAGGTATCCCTTCGCCCTTGACCACGGCCACGGAGCCCATGTTTGGGACGTGGACGGCAAGGAATACGTGGACCTGCTGGCCGGCATCGCGGTCTGCGGTCTCGGTCACTGCAACGATGAACTCTGCGAGGTCATTGAAAAGCAGGGCCGCAAGCTCTGGCACATCAGCAATCTCTTCTTCCAGGAGCCCCAGCCCGAACTGGCCAGGCGCCTTGTGGAGACCGCCCATTTTGGCAAGGCCTTCTTCTGCAATTCCGGCGCGGAGGCCAACGAGGCCCTCATCAAGCTGGCCCGCAGGTATATGACCCGGGTGCTGGGCAGGACCGAGGCATATGAAATCATAACGCTTTCCGGCTGCTTCCACGGCCGCACCCTGGGCACGCTGGCGGCCACCGGCCGCGAGAATCTGATGGACGGCTTCAAGCCGGTGGCCGGAGGATTCGTGCAGGTTCCCGCCGGCGATCTGGACGCTCTGGCCGCGGCCATCACCGACAAAACCTGCGCCGTGCTGATCGAGGTCGTTCAGGGCGAGGGCGGCGTCATCCCGCTGCCCGCCGAATACGTGCAGGGCGTCGAGAGGCTCTGCCGCGAGAGGGGCGTCCTGTTCACCTGCGACGAGGTGCAGGCCGGCATGTGCCGCAGCGGCAGGTTCTGGGCCTTCCAGACCTGCGGCGTGAAGCCCGACATCATCAGCATGGCCAAGTCTCTGGCCAACGGTCTGCCCATGGGCGGCATTCTGGCCACGGACGAGGTGGCCAGAGCCTTCGTGCCCGGCTCGCATGCCACCACCTTCGGCGGCACGCCCATTGTCTCCGCTGTGGCGGCCAAAACCGTGGAAATCATGGTGCGCGACCATCTTGCCGAAAGGGCGGAAAAGCTTGGCGGCGCCCTGATG
>JAUNSE010000579.1 GCA_030539415.1 Desulfovibrionaceae bacterium | reverse complement strand
GATGCCGGCGCGCTTGGCGGCAAGCAGCTTCTCGCGCAGGCCGCCGATGGGCAGCACGCGCCCGCGCAGGGTGATTTCGCCCGTCATGGCCACGTCGTCGCGCACGGGGATGTTCAAAAGGGCGCTGACCAGGGCCGTGGCGATGGTGATACCCGCCGATGGGCCGTCCTTGGGCGTCGCGCCGTCCGGCACGTGCACGTGGATGTCCACCTTCTTGTGGAAGTCGGGGGCCAGGCCCAGCTCCGAGGCGTGCGAGCGCACGTAGGAGAGGGCGGCTCTGGCCGACTCCTGCATGACCTCGCCGAGCTTGCCGGTGGTGGAGACCACGCCCGTGCCGGCCATGATGCCGGTTTCCACAAAGAGAATCTCGCCGCCCATGCGCGTCCAGGCAAGGCCGGTGCAGACGCCGACGCCCGGCGCCTCCTCCTTCCTGTCATGGCGGCTCGTGGCCGCGCCGAAGATGCCGGCAAGGTCCCCGGGCGCCACGTCGAGGCGGAAGTTCAGGTCCTTGTGGCCCAGCATCTCGATGGCCGCGCGTCGGCAGAGCTTGGCTATGCGGCGCTCCAGGGCGCGCACGCCGGCCTCGGCCGTGTACTCGCGGATGATGGCGCGCAGGGTCTCGTCCGGCAGGCCCAGATTCTCGGGCTTCACGCTGTTCTCCGCGACCTGGCGGGGGATCAGGAAGCTGCGGGCGATGTGGAACTTTTCGGTCTCCAGATAGCTGTGCAGCTCGATGACCTCCATGCGGTCGAGCAGGGGGCCGGGAATGCCGTCCAGGGAGTTGGCGGTGGTGATGAAGAAGACCTTGCTCAGATCGTAGTCCAGATCCAGGTAGTGATCCATGTAGGTGGCGTTCTGCTCGGGATCCAGGACCTCGAGCAGGGCCGCGGCCGGATCGCCGCGCTCGGAGCAGGTCATCTTGTCGATTTCGTCCAGGCAGAAGAGCGGGTTGGACGTCTTCACGCGCTTCAGGGACTGAATGATCTTGCCGGGCAGGGCGCCGATGTAGGTGCGCCTGTGGCCGCGGATTTCGGCCTCGTCGCGCACGCCGCCCAGGGACAGGCGCACGTACTCGCGGCCCGTGGCCTCGGCCACGGACTTGGCGAGCGAGGTCTTGCCGACGCCCGGAGGGCCGACCAGGCAGAGGATGGGTCCGCGCAGGCCCTTGGAGAGCTTCTGCACGGCCAGATACTCCAGGATGCGCTCCTTGGGCTTCTCGATGCCGTAGTGATTGTTGTCCAGGATGGATCTGGCCCTGTCGATGTCGATGTCAGCATCGGCCATCTTCGTCCAGGGAAGGTCGAGTATCCAGTCCACATAGGTGTGCAGAATGGTGTACTCGGGCGCCATGGTGGTCATGCCGCGCAGCTTCTTCACCTCGGCCAGCCCCCTCTCGCGGGCGGCGTCGGGCAGCTCCTTCTCCTTCAGGCGCTTCTCCAGGGTGTTGAGCTCCTCCTGCGGGTCGAAGTCGCGGCCGAGCTCCTTGTTGATGGCCTTGATCTGCTCGGTGAGGTAGTACTCGCGCTGGCTCTTGTCCATCTGCTCGCGCACCCTGGCGCGGATGCGCTTCTCCAGGGTCTGCGTGGTGCTGGCGCTGACCAGATGCCCGTAGACCTCCTCGAGGCGCTGGCCCTGATCCAGAATCTCCAGAACCTTCTGCTTGCCCTGCGGGGAGACGGAAAGGCGGGA
>JAUNSE010000578.1 GCA_030539415.1 Desulfovibrionaceae bacterium | reverse complement strand
TGTCCGTCACCCTGGGTTCGCCGCGGGTGATGGTGCCGGTCTTGTCCAGGGCCACAATCTGCGTCCTGCCGGCCTGCTCCAGGGAGGCGGCAGTCTTGAAGAGGATGCCGTTGCGGGCGCCCAGGCCGTTGCCGACCATGATGGCCACCGGCGTGGCGAGCCCCAGGGCGCAGGGGCAGGAGATGACCAGAATGGAGATGCCGCGGGCCAGGGCGAAGCCCGTCTCCGCGTCCAGCAGGAGCCAGACAAGGGTGGTCAGGACGGCCAGGCTGATGACCACCGGCACGAAGACGCCGGAGACCCGGTCCGCAATCTTGGCGATGGGGGCCTTGGTGGCGGCCGCGTCGCTGACCATCTGGATGATCTGGGAAAGGGTGGTGTCCTGTCCCACGCGGGTGGCCTGGCAGCGCAGCCAGCCGGACTGGTTGACCGTGGCCGCGGAGACCGCGTCGCCCGCGGCCTTGTCCACGGGCACGCTCTCGCCGGTGAGGGAGGCCTCGTTCACGGCGCTCGAGCCTTCGACCACCACGCCGTCCACGGGGATGTTCTCGCCGGGACGCACCACGAAGATGTCTCCGACCTTCACCTCCTCGACGGGCACTTCCTGCTCCTGGCCGTCCTTCAGCAGGACTGCCTTCTTGGGAGCCAGGCGCATGAGGCCGCGCAGGGCGTCCGTGGTCTTGCCCTTGCTGCGGGCCTCGAGCATCTTGCCCACGGTGATGAGGGTCAGAATCATGGCCGCGGACTCAAAGTAGAGCTGGCCCATGCCTTCGGCCAGAGCCTGGGCGTTGCCGTCGGCGGCGCTCCTGGTCAGCCCGAAGAAGACAATCAGGCTCCACACGAAGGAGGCGCCCGAGCCCAGGCCCACCAGGGTGTCCATATTGGGTGCCTTCATCAAAAGGCCGTGCAGGCCGTTGATGAAGAACTTCTTGTTGATGAGCATGATGGCGAAGGCCAGCACCATCTGGGCCAGGACGAAGCCCAGGGGATTGCCCTCCAGGAAGGCGGGCAGGGCCATGCCGAACATGGTGGTGCCGGAGGCCAGGTACATGAGCGGCACGAGGAGCACCAGCGACCAGATGAGACGGCGTTTCAATACCGGCGTGTCGTGGTCGGCCAGGATGTCCTCCTGCGGTGCGGCGGACTGCGCCTGCTGCCCCTGGGCCGCGCCCTGGGACATGGAGCTCGCGCCGTAGCCGGCGGCCACCACGGCATCGATGATCTGCTGGGTTGTCGCCGTGCCGTCAACGCCCATGGTATTGGTGAGCAGACTGACAGAGCAGCTGCTGACGCCGGGGACGGCGTTGACCGCCTTTTCGACCCTGGCGCTGCATGCCGCGCAGCTCATGCCTGTGACGAGAAATTTTTCCATTTGCGGATTCCTTTGCGCAGCCTGACGCTGCCGGGGGAAAACATGCGGCCCGGGTCCCGTTCGCGCGCGGGGTGCCAGGTCCATGCCGGATGGTGGGGGGAGGCCTGAATAGAATAGCAAACTGCTAAGGAAAGGAAACTTCCGGCTAAGTATGATCTGATCCGCCGGCAGTCAAGCCCGCAGGAGTGTCAAACCGCGTTTGCCAGAGAGAATGAGTCCGTTCTTTGGCTACGTCAAGGGGGTGCGGCACTCTTTTACGGCTTTTGTGCGCCCTGCCCGGCGACAAAGAAAATTCACAGCTTTCTCCTTGAAGGTCAGG
>JAUNSE010000577.1 GCA_030539415.1 Desulfovibrionaceae bacterium | reverse complement strand
AAGACATGGCCCTGCGCGATACGAAGGGATTATTCCGCCTGGCGGTGGACCGGGTCTTCACCCTTAAAGGGCATGGCACCGTCGTCACCGGCACCGTTCATGACGGAGTATTGCGTCTGGATGATGAAGCGGCCGATCTGCGCTTGATGCCGGCCGGACATAAGGTTCGCGTACGCAGCATTCATGCGCAGAACCAGGCTGCACAGGCAGCGCGGGCCGGCCAGCGCTGCGCCCTGGCCCTGGCCGGTCTCTGGTGCGCGCGGCGCGTCACCCTGGAGGAGCAGGATGCGGCAAGGCTCGGCACCCTGCTTCTTGCCGCCGCGAAGGAGGGCAGCTGGAGCTCGCTAGAGCGGCTGCTGGACATTCTGCGCGACAGGCCCCCGCTGGCGGTAGAGGACGCGGACGGCATGCGCGACCGCGCCTTCGCCCTGCTGACCATGGCTGCCTCGGGCGGCCATGTCCGGGCCATGGCGCGCCTCGGGGCGTCCTTCGTGAAGGACGGGCAGCTCGGGCGCAGCCCGGAGAAGGCCGAGCTCTGGCTCGACCGCGCGAGAAAGGCCGGTTCTGCCGAAGCCGGCTGCGAGCTGGCCGAGCTCCTGCTCGGCGAAAACGGCGATCCCGTGCGCATAACCCGCCTCCTGAACGAGAGCGCGGGCCGCGGCTGCCCCAGGGCTTCCGCCCTGCTCGGCCGCGAGGTCTACGCGCACGCCGGCGGCCGCAGGGCCGCCACGGCCGGTCTCGAGCGCATGCTGAAGGCCTGCCGCGAGGGCGGCGCCGATGCCTGCGCCGAATTCGGCCGCACCATGTGCCTCGCCCGCTCCGAGGAGAACACGGATCTGCGCGGGGACGGCACGCGCCTGCTCGAGGCCGCGCGGGAGAACGGATCGCGGAAGGCCCTGGTCTGGCTGGCGCAGCTCGGCCTGCAGGGCCTGACCGGCCGGGAGCTCTCCTTCGAGGAGGCCCTGGCCATGCTGGAGGAGGCGAAGCGCGGCGGCTGCCCCGAGGCCTGCGGAGCCCTGGCCGAACTCTTTCTGGCCGGCGCCGGCGAAGCTTCGCAAGACGGCGGGCCCCGTAACCTCGAACCTGCTCTGGCCCATGCCGCGGACGGCTGGCGCATGGGCGATCCCCGCTCCATGGCCCTGCTCGTGCTGGACCGCGAGGACGCCTGGGGCCGCGGCCCCTCGGCCGGCAATCCCATGACGCACGAGGAGGCGGACGTGATCGTGCCGCATCTCACCGCGGCCGGAGAGCCGCTCATCTACGTGCAGACCTCGCTCGCCATGATCGGCAGCGCCGGCGATGCCGACGCCGAGGCCGAGGATCCGGGCTACGCAGGCTTTCTCATCGCCAGATGCTTCATGTCCGCCCTGCTCGAGCGGGACACGGCCGTGCTGCGCCTGGTCGCGGCCGGCGCAGAGCGCCTCGCTCCCGGGGACGCCGCCGACGCGGCGGCGCGCTCCTTTGCCTCCGAGCTCCATGTCGAGGGCGTGGCGGACCGCGAGGGCCTGGTCTCCTTCACGGCCTGGGCCGGCAGAAACGCGCGCGAGGCCGCGGAGCTCTTGATGCGCACCATGCAGATCGAGTCCGCCTCCGGGGCCGGCCAGGCGGCCGGCGGACGGAAGAAGGCCGCGGGCAGGGCAAAGCGCAGGGGCCGCCGCAAAAAATAGGGACAGACATCCGGCCGGACATGTCCC
>JAUNSE010000576.1 GCA_030539415.1 Desulfovibrionaceae bacterium | reverse complement strand
GCTGCCGGTGAAGGAGCCGCCCTCGTAGCCGAACAGCTCGCTCTCGAGCAGCTGTTCGGGGATGGCCGCGCAGTTGATGGAGACGAAGGGCCTGCCCCGCCTGGCCGAGCAGTTGTGCAGGGCGTGCGCCAGAATCTCCTTGCCGGTGCCGGACTCGCCGGTGATGAGGACGGTCGAGTTGCTGCTGGCGTAGAGGCGCAGCTGCATGAGCATCTTGTCGATGACCGTGCTTCTGTGGATGTAGTCCTCCACACTGTACTTGGCCCGGTTGGCCTGGGAGACGGCGCGGCTGACCAGCTTGCCGCCGGTGATGACGCGCCTGGCCGTATTGAAGGTGAACAGGGAGCCGCGCGTGCCGGTGCGCAGCTCGATGGGCACGAACTTGATGACGAACTTGGTGCGTCCTATCTGCAGAATGGAATAGTTTCTGGGCGCGCTCGCGTCGAGGATGGTGCCGAGTTCGGGGAGCACGTTGCGCAGCTGCTGGCCGATGATTTTTTCGTGCAGGTCCAGCAGTTCGTAGGACTGCCGGTTGCACAGGGTGATGAAGCCGTCCTTGTCCACGGCGATGACGCCGTCCGAGACATTGTTCAGAATGGCCTCGCAGCTGCGCACCCAGAGCTCGTTTTCGCGGTTGGCGGCGGCCACGCTGAAGGCGTCGTCGATAACCTCGCGGATGTGGCGCTTCGCCGGCACGATGAGGTAGTGCCTGAGCCCGTAGAGATGGGCGAAATGGCAGGCGAGACCGCCCGAGACCACGGTGCCGTCGCTGTACCTGCGCTTGTACTCCCTGATGGAGGTTTCGAGATCCTTTGAATTGGAATAGCGGATCGTGTGGATGTTGGCGCCGAAAAGCCTGCTCAGCTGCTCGGTGTTGACCTCCTCGCAGTCGGTCGTGGGGATGATGATGTTCCTTGAATACTTGCACAGCTTGCTGATGGCGTCGATCTTGTACAGCTCGAAGTTCTGCACGCTGAGCACGGGCACGTTGACGGACTTCTTGATGAGATTGGCCGTCCCCCGGTAGGCGATGATGACATCCACGCAGTCTTCCTCCACGGCGCGGATGGCGGGATCGACGGCGTCATCAAGGGCGTATTTGTAGAACTTGATGCTGCGGCCCGTTTCCCTGGCAATGTCCTCGACAGTGCGCAGCAGGCGGTCGCTTGAGCCGAAGAAGGCAATGAGCGAAGTATTCATGACAACCGTATATCCCTGGAGAAGGCGGACAAAGAAGCGGGCTGGACGGGTGCGCGGCGCGAGGGGAAAAACGCGGGAAGAATGCAGGGGAGGCTCTTGCGCCAGATGTGTGCCTGAACCGCAAGCGCGCAGCCATGCACCGTGAGCGAAAGAAGCGAAAACTTGAAAGAAGACTAAAAAAATCCGCCGGTCAAATCAAGAGGGAGGGCCAGCTTTTGTTACAAGTCATGCGTTTTTCCTGCCGCAAATCCGACACTTGCGCATTTGTTTGATTCACATGTCACAGATAAAATATGCTGTCGCGCAAGGACCTGCAGGGCTGGCGGGAGAAGCGCAGTGCCGGCATTCAGGGAAAGGATCGGCGGACTGAAAGAAAGGGGAGGCGGACGCGGCATCCGAGAGACCCGCACAGCGGCGCCTTCAGGGAGGAGGAAGGCAGACCCGCCCTGGACAGGGCAATCCGGAACAGCGCTGAGAAAACTTTTTTTGCGGCGGGGA
>JAUNSE010000056.1 GCA_030539415.1 Desulfovibrionaceae bacterium | reverse complement strand
TAGGAAGACAAGAGCGTCATTTCCCCCTTTCCATGGGATATGTTGAGGAAGCGAATTTTTCCCGTTCCGCCCGCGCAGCGGATCACCCCCCGGATACAAAGCTCTTCATCCCCTGCAAGGAGAGTCACATGCGCAGAAAAGAACTCGAGGTCACGGACCGCAGCCATATCAAGCGCATCCTCCAGTCCTGCCCCATCGTTCATCTCGGCTATGTGGACGAGGGCATTCCCTATGTGGTGCCCATGAACTTCGGCCTGGAAATGGACGACACAAGCTGCGTCTTCTACTTTCACAGCGCCAAGGAAGGCCGCAAGATAGACATCATGCGCAAAAACCCCACCGTCTGCGTGGAGGCCTCGCTGTACCGGCCGAGCCAGGAGCTGACCCAGCTCGCGCACAAGGTGCGCTACCAGAGCGTCATCGGCACCGGCACGGCGCAGTTCGTGGAAGACCATGAGGAAAAGAGAAAGGCCCTGGCCGCCATGTGCCGGCACCGCGGACGCCCGGATCACAAGCGTTCGGAAAGGCTGCTCGACCGGGTCTGCGTCTTCAAGGTGACCATCAGCGAAATGGCCTGCAAGCAGCACTAGGCAAAGCCTCGTGCCGCGGGTTCGGGCCCGCCGGATCAGGCAGGGGGAGCGGACAGAATCTGTCCGCTCCCCCTGAGTCATGTGATTCGCCATCCGACCAGCCGGTCCCGCTCACGGACCCGATTTCATCGGAGCCGGGGGCAGGAGGCCCGGGCGTGCAGTCCGGGTCTGCGGTCCGGCTCTAGTGCCTCTTCTCCAGCTGTTTTTTGAGCTCGTCGCGGAAGCGCGTCAGCACCTCAATGCGGGCGTACTTCTTGTCTTCGGCCGGCACGATGTTCCAGGGCGCGTAGGAGGTGCTGGTGCGCTGGAACATCTCGTCCGCGGCCACCAGGTACTGATCCCACTTGGCCCTGTTGCGCCAGTCCTCGTCGGTGATCTTGTAGCGCTTCCAGGGGGTCTCCTCGCGCTCCCTGAAGCGGCGCAGCTCCTCCTCGGAGGAGATGTGCAGCCAGAACTTGAGCACGATGTTGCCGCCCTTGGTGAGGGAGTGCTCGAAATGGTTGATCTCCTCGTAGGCGCGGCTCCAGTCGGCCTGCGGGGTGAGGTTCTCCACGCGCTCGACCAGCACCCTGCCGTACCAGGAGCGGTCGTAGACCGTCACATGCCCGAAGCGGGGGATGTGACGCCAGAAGCGCCACAGATAGTGGTGCGCCAGCTCCTCGTCCGTGGGCGAGCTGATGGGGATGACGCGGGCGATGCGGCAGTCCACGCCGCTCAGAAGGCGCCGGATGGCGCCGCCCTTGCCGGCGGCGTCCATGCCCTCGAAGAGGATGGTGCTGGAGATGCCGTGCCTGTAGGCGTGGTAGGTGAGCTGCAGAAGCTCCGTCTGCAAATCCTTCAGCTGCTTTTTGTAGACATCGGGATCGATGGTCGGGGAGAGGTCGATGACCTCGAGGCTCGTGAGCGGGATGCCCCTGTCCGCCGCGCGGCGCAGCAGGGACTCGCCGGCAGTGTCCGCGGGGGCGGCAGCCTCGCCGGCGTCGGCGCCGGCCTCGTTCTGCGGCAGGACATTTTCGGAGGCCTCGGTGCCGGTTTCGGCCTCGCGCTTCGCCATCTCGCCGATGGCGGAGCCGATTTCGCAGGCCTGCTCCTTGCCGGCTGCGCCGTCCGCTCCCAGAACCGCGTCCGGGGTGGGGCTGGTCACATCCATGAGGCCGGCCAGGAAGGGATCGCCGGCCACCATCTGCTGCCTGACTTCGCCGCCGGCCTTGAGCGCCGCCTCGCCCGCGGCCCTGGACGAGAGGGCGCGGCTCACGGCCTCGACAATGACCCTGGCCACGGAGAGATTGCGGAAGTTGGCGTCGGCCGCGTCGATGATGTGCCAGGGGGCGTAGGTGCGGTCGGTCCTGGTGATGGCGTCGCCGGCCACCTCCACAAGCTCCTTGTACTTGCCGGCGGACTTCTCGTCGTACTTGGTCAGCGAGCTCTGGATTTTGTTCTCCCTGCGGGCCTTGAGGCGGCGGTCATGGGTCTTCTTGTCCAGATGCAGCCAGATTTTGACAATGGTCATGCCCGAGAGGGCCAGACTCTGCTCCAGGCCCTTGAACTCCTCCATGCGCGCGAGGAAGTCCTTTTCGGTGATGACGTCGGAGCAGCGCTTGCGCATGGCGCCGCCGTACCAGCCGTCGAAGAAGACGGCCGTCTCGCCCTTGCCGGGCAGGCACTGCCAGTAGCGCCATTCCAGGGGACGCTCGCGCTCCTCGTCGGACTCCTTCCAGAAGGTGAAGCTGCGCAGGTACTTGCCGTCCATCCACTCGGACAGAAAGTTCATGACCGCGCCGCGGCCCGAGCCGTCCACGCCGTTGATGAGGATGAGCAGCGGAATCTTCTGCTGACGGCAGGCGCGCTGGGCCTCGAAAAGCTGCATGCGCATCTTGGGCGCGATTATCTTGTAGTCTTCCTTGGAGCAGGTTCTGCCAAGCACAACAGTGTCAAACATGAAATCTCCCTGCTGCCGGATGCCGTTTGATCCGGCAGAATGTGAAGGCGGAGCGGCCGGCCGGGACCGGACTGTCCGCCGAAACGGCATGGAAATGCCGTGAAACTGGAGACAAAATAGCAGACAGCGCGGGACAGGACAAGGAAGGAGCGTGTGCCATGCGCCGCTCCATGGAGAGAACGAAAGAGGCCTTCGTGCCAGTACATCTGTACGGTTTTGCGGGCGGACACTCTTTGTCGGAAGGCCGGACCATGCTTCCGCTCTTTCCGCGGCACGCATCTGGCAGGCAGATGCCGGCGCAGGGGCGGCAAGGCACAGGGGCGATGAGCCGAACTCTGTCTGCAGTGCAGGCTGGCACACTTCAAAACAGTCTGATACAGACAGCAGGATCCGTCAGTCAGTCCGGATATGGAGATGCTTTGCGGACGCAAGGAGACGTCATTTTTTTGCTGAAAAGTGCAGTTTGACAGCAAAACAATGACAAGTGTGATGCTTTGAAGCAGGTTCTTGGCAGGCCGGCGCCGAAAAGTGCAGGGCGATGCCCTGCGCTTTGCGGGTCCCTCACGGCCTTTCTTGACAAGCGTCCCTCTATACTGCATCTTGGAGCAAACTCCTGTCGGGCACAGGAAAAACTATGGAGGTTTCTGATGAAACGTCTCGTTATGGCCCTGATGCTGGCCTGCGCCGTCTTCATGGCGCCCGGCATCTCCTCCGCCTACAACGGCTTCTACCTCACTCCCAAGTTCTTGATGACCGTCCAGAACACGGGAACCGTTGAAAGATCCGGCGGCCTCTCCGGCTTCGGCCTGGACGAATACTCCCAGTTCACCCTGGGCGGCGCCCTGGCCGGCGGCTACGACTTCTGGCCCAACTACATGATTCCCTTCCGCGCCGAACTCGAAGTGGCCCTGCGCGGCAACAGCGAAGCCAAGGAAACCGGCATCAACGGCTCCTCCGAGCTGACCACGAACAGCACCACGCTGCTCCTCAACGGCTACTACGACTTCCACAACTCCACCGCCTTCACCCCCTATGTGGGCGCCGGCATCGGCTTTGCCTTCAACTATCTGGGCGTGGATATCAAGCACAACGGCCAGAGTGACTCCGCCGACGACCGCAGCACCAACTTCGCATGGCAGGTGGGCGCCGGCGTCGCCTACGCCCTGACCGAGGACATGTCCATCGACGCGGCCTACCGCTACCTGGACCTCGGCTACACCGAAGTGTCCTCCAGCGGCCAGTCCGTGGGCATCCGTCCCTACAACCACGAAGTCACCCTGGGCCTGCGCTTCGGCTTCTAGTCCGCGCGGGAATCACAAGAGTTTCCACAATCCGCCTTCTGACCGGAGGGCGGATTTTTTGTTGTCCGCCGCAGGGGAGAGGCCGACCTGTGCCCGGCCCGGTCCGGACAGGCCCGGTCCCGAAGCCCGGCTTGAAAAGCCCGACCTGACGGCCCGCCCGGCAGTGAAACAGCGCTCGGACAGCCCCCAAAGCCGGAGAGCCTTCGGGGCGTCCCGAAACTGTCACGAAATGGCCGCACGCGGGACATGGGTCCGCTCTTGACGAAGAGCCGCACTTTCCATAAGAAATCCTCCCTTTTCACGCGGGGATGACACCCCGCCGCGGGCGCGTCCTCCGGCCTTCCGCCCGCCCGGCCTTTCTCCCCTCTCGGTCGCTCCCCCCTGCCGCGGGATGTGCGCGGCCGTCTGTCCTGTCTGAGGTACCCTGTTTATGGATGCGATGGATCTCGAGGTCCTTTTCGACATTATCCGCTTCGTGGTGGACATGGGCTGCGTCGCCGCCTTCGCCCTGAGCGGCGTGGTGGCCGTCCGCTACTGCCGGGCCGAGCTCGACGTGCTCGGCGTCATTGTGGTGGCCGTGGTCACCGCCGTGGGCGGCGGCACCGTGCGCGACGTGCTGCTTGGCGTGCCGGTCTTCTGGCTGACGGACATCAAGTTCATCTACTGCCCGGTCATAGCGGGCCTCGCGGGCTTCTTCATCATCCGGCGGCGGCGCCACCACTACCTGGAGATCGCCGTCAACCTGCTGGACGCCTTCGGCCTCGCCTACTTCTCCGTCCTGGGCACGCAGAAGGCCCTCAATCTGGGCATGGGCCCGGAGGCGGCCGTGCTCATGGGCGTCATCACCGGCGTTGTCGGCGGCATGATGCGCGACACCTACACGGGCCAGGTGCCCTTTGTCATGCGCAAGAACGGCAGCCTCTACGCCACGGCCTGCATTGCCGGCAATGTGGTGGTCGTGCTCTGGCCCGGCACCGTCGGCCTGTGGGCCGGCGGCCTCATAGTGCTCGCCCTGCGCATGTCGGCCATCATCTGGCGCATCAGGCTGCCCAGCGCCGGCTGGTAGACCGCGCGCCGCAGCGTTTGCGGCACGCCCTTTCTCCTTTCGGCAGGATCTGCCTGTCCGCATATATGCTGTCCGGAGCGCCCGAAGTCCTTTCGGGCGCTCTTCTTTTCCGGCAAAGCGCAGTGAAGCACTGCGCTTTGCCCGCTTCTTCGCGGAACCGGGACCCTCACTGCCGTCCAGGGCTCCCGCTTTGCACAGCTTTGCGCAAACTTTACAAAAACTTTACATGTCAAACTTTCCCCATTCTTGACACAAACGTGACAGCGGCTAGAATGACCCGTATCTGTCAACTGTGTCCCGCGCCCGGGAACTGGTCTCCGGCGCGAAACGCACACGAGCCGCGGAGCAATGCCGTGTTCAGTCTGCCGATCACCATCCTTTACGCCGAAGCGTCCAGGCGCTTCGGGTCTGGCTTTGGAGCCGGCTGACGACTGACATGGCGGTGGGGCAGGATGTCTCGCATCGTTTCTCCGGGCGGCACAGGCTGGCGGATCTCCCTTTTTTCCTGAGACGCGCGCACCCCTGCGGCACACTGTCCGGAAAGGCCTCACCGCATGCAAAGCTCCACACAAGCTGCATGCGTTTTTTTGCGCCCTTCGCGGCCGGACAGGCGTCCGGACGGCGGGGGCCCGAAAGGGCGGCGGGACAGCCTGTCTGGAGGAACGCGCCGGATTCCGGCGCGCTGGTACAAGGAAAACAATGGGAGTCTTTTCGTGAAAACCAACTTCTTCGCCACCACGCCGGGCATCATCGGCGTCGGCGCCATGATCGGCCTTCTGGCCGTGGCCCTGCAGCAGCTGGGCAACCCCGGCAACATGGGCATCTGCGTGGCCTGCTTCGAGCGCGACATCGCCGGCGGCCTCGGCCTGCACCGCGCCGGCATCGTGCAGTACATCCGTCCCGAAATCATCGGCCTGGTCCTGGGCTCCTTCGTGGCCGCCATCGCCTCCCGCGAGTTCAGGCCGCGCGCGGGCTCGGCCCCCATCATCCGCTTCGTGCTGGGCATCATCGCCGCCATGGGCGCCCTGGTCTTCCTGGGCTGCCCCTGGCGCGCCATCCTGCGCCTGGCCGGCGGCGACGCCAACGCCATTCTGGGCATCGGCGGTCTTGCCACCGGCATCTTCCTGGGTACGCTCTTCTTCCGCAAGGGCTACTCCCTGGGCCGCAGCCAGTCCCAGAGCGTCGTGACCGGCCTTGCCTTCCCCTTCGTGGTCTTCTGCCTGCTGGCTCTGGCCCTCATCTTCCCGCAGGTGCAGGGACAGCCCCAGAGCGGCCCGCTCTTCTACTCCGTGTCCGGCCCCGGCTCCAAGCACGCGCCCTTCCTGGCCTCGCTCGGCATCGCCTTCGTGGTGGGCATGGCCGCCCAGCGCAGCCGCTTCTGCACCATGGGCGCCTTCCGCGACCTCTTCCTCTTCGGCTACACCCATCTCTTCCTGGGCGTCTGCGCCATGCTGGTCGCGGCCCTCGCTGCCAACCTGGCCCTGGGCGGCTTCCACTTCGGCTTCACCGGCCAGCCCGTGGCCCACTCCGACTACCTGTGGAACTTCTGCGGCATGGTGACGGCGGGCCTCGCCTTCGCCCTGGCCGGCGGCTGCCCCGGACGCCAGCTCTTCATGGCCGGCGAGGGTGACGGCGATGCCGGCATCTTCGCCCTGGGCATGCTGGTTGGCGCCGCCATGGCCCACAACCTGGGCACGGCCAGCTCCGGCGCCGGCATCGGCGCCTACGGCATCCAGGCCACGGTCATCGGCTTTGTCATTTGTCTTGTCATCGGCTTCGCGCACTGCCGCAAGGCCTAGCCAGGGAGGCTTCCTCATGAGTGCCAATCGCGTCATCGACTGCCGCGGGCTGTCCTGCCCGCAGCCCGTTGTCATGTTCACCCAGGCCGTGGCCAGGGACGCCTCGGACCTGGACGTGCTGGTGGACAATCCCGCCAGCGTGGAGAACGTCTCCCGCTCCGCCCGCAAGAAGGGCTACAAGGTCGAGGCTGTGGACGCCCCCGACCAGGGCGTCGGCGTTGTCCGACTGGAGATGCGCAGGTGAGCCTGATAAGGCGTCTTTTCAGTGCCGTGGCGGGTGCAAAACCCGCCGCGGACAGGCCGGACGGCGGGGCGGACACGACGTCCGATGCCCGCCGTCCCGGCGCGGGTCCCGCCGCGTCCGCCCGGAGCGATCTCAAAAACTCAGGGTCGGCCAGGGCCGGCACTGACGGCGCAAGACCCGCGAAGACGGATCCGTCCGCGGACAGGGGCTTTCTGCTCTTCGAGCAGACTGGCGACGTCATCGCCGCCGAGCGGCTGCTCAGGGAGAGCGGCTATGCGGTGGAGGTCAAGGGCCCGCCGCCGCAGCTCAGACGCGGCTGCGACATGGTCCTTGTCTGCCCGCTCATGCTGCACGCCAAAATCACCGCCCAGCTCGAGCGGGCGGGCCTGCATCCCATGGAGTACGTGCCGGTCTCGGATCCCCTGCTCGAGCCCGTCTCCTTCTTCCACGTGACGGACCTGGGCGAGTGGCTCATGGTCCGCGCCGCCAACATGAAGATCACCGTGGAAAAGGCCGGCGGCACCATTGTGAACATATCCGGAGGCGGCTGTCCGGATGTCCCCTACCTGGCCTCCCTGCTCATGGGCCGGAAGGTCGGCGAGGCCGAAGAGCCCAGGCTGCACGGCCGCACGCTGTGCTCCTACGCCCTGCAGCGGGCCTTCGAGGAGGCGAGACGCCTATGTGGCTGATCTGCGGCACCATACCCGACGCGGACTTTCCCCTGACCGAGGGCGGCTGGTCCTATGACGCCGACGCGGCCGAACTGGTCCTGACCGAGCGCGTCCGGCCCGAGGAGGGACCGGAGCTGCGCGTGCCGGCCTGGCGCGGCACGCCGGCCCTGCTGGCCGCGGCCCTGCAGACGGCCAGAGCCATGGAATGCCGCCCCTGCCACGCCCTGCTCGCCGGCGACATCGGCGACGGGGACGGCAGCGCCGGCCTCTACGCCTATCTTGCGGCCAGGCTCGCGGGCACGCGGGCCGGAAACGGCGCAGGCCTGGAAGAAGGCCGGGAGGGGGAGCAGGAAGAGGGCGGCAGCACCTTCTACGGCCTGACCTTTCACTACCTCTTTCCGGATCTGGACGGCCACAACCGCGTGCTGGCCGCTCTGGAGAGCCTTGAGCCCAGGCCCCTGCTCTGCGCCGACGCGGGCTTCATGTATGTCGCCAAGATGAGCGGCTACGCCTCCTTCTACGACCTCTTCACGCCGGATGCCGGCGAGCTGGCCTTCCTGGCCGACGAGAAGGCCCCGCACCCGCTCTACACCAGAGGCTTTCTGGGGGAGGGAGAGGCCGACGTGCCGGCCCTCATCGAGCGCGCCAACGCCTACGGCAACGCAGCCCGCACCCTGCTGGTCAAGGGAAAGACCGACGTGCTGGCCAGGGACGGCCGCGTGCTGGACACAGTCTCGGAGCCGCAGGTGCCGGCTCTGGAGGCCATAGGCGGCACGGGCGACATCGTGGCCGGCATAGCCACGGCCCTGCTGGCCTGCCGCGTGCCCATGGTCGCGGCCTGCCTTGCCGCGGCAAGGGCGGGGCGCAGGGCCGGAGAGCTGGCCCGCCCCACGCCGGCGACGCAGGTGGCGGACATACTGCCGCACATCCCGCAGGCCGTGCTCGAGGCCATGGAGGCCTAGACGGCCGCAAGGTCCGAACAGGCACGAAAAAGCCGCCCCAGCGCGTGACCTGAACGGCAGCGCCGGGCCGGCCGGATCTGAGCGCCCCGAACAGTTTCCGATGCTCTTGCAAAGCCGCGATGCCGCGCGGCTTTTTTGCTGTCCGGCGCAGGCCGCAAACAGGCTCCGGGGCGCACGGCAGGGCCGGGAAGGGTGCCCGTGTCTGCGCGCGGGCTTCGCAACGAGCTGAAAAAAGACGAAAAGCGCCCCTTTACTGTCACGCGATCCGGCGGTATTTTCAGGCAGACACAGACAATCGAATCGGAGGATCGCGCGGCCGGGCGGAAGCTGACAGGGCGACCCTTTCGGTCTGAAAGGGGGTAAGCCCGCATGAACAGGAAGAATTTCGCGCTTCGCTGCGTCACCTTCACCTTCGGCATGATCACGGCCGCCGGCGGCATCGCCATGGTGACCAACGCCAACCTGGGCACGACGCCCATCA
>JAUNSE010000575.1 GCA_030539415.1 Desulfovibrionaceae bacterium | reverse complement strand
TTGTTCTCTGAGGTTCCCGGCCGCGCGCGGGCGGGCGCCGAAAGCATGAGCCCCCGCACCCGCCCCTGTTCCTTTGCGGCGGCCGAGACGGCGGTGGTGGTCAGCACGAGCACGACGGCTTCCACCGAGGCGCCGTCCTGCCCCTCCGGAGCCCGCACCACGGCCTCCAGAGTGACGGCCTCGTCCCCCTCGCCGTGCCGCCAGACCGCGGTCGCGAGGCCGTCCGCGCCTGCATGGCCGCCGGCCGCCACCCAGCCCTCGCCCAGGGCGAGGCTGCCGGTCTCGCTGTCCAGGGAGGCGTTGCGGCCGGCCAGCAGTTCCAGCACGTCCTGACGGCTCTCCACCCCGGCAAGGGCCGCGCCGGTCAGCAGGATCTCGATGCCCGACACCTCCGGAGCGCCTTCGGCGCCGTCCAGAAGCTCGGCCAGACTCGGCAGATCCGTCCCGGCACTCACCAGCAGATCCAGGCCGGCCCCGCCGTCCAGGACGGCATCGGCGGCATCCCAGACCAGGATGTCGGACCCGTCCCCGCCGTGCAGGACATCGGAGCCCGCTCCGCCGGCGAGGAAGTCGTCTCCGGAGCCTCCGCAGAGCGCGTCGTCCCCGGCCCCGCCGGCGAGCACATCGTCTCCGGTGCCGCCCATGAGGACGACCGGAGCGGCGGCTCCGTCCTCTTCGGAGTCTTCGTCGGCCTCGTCAGCAGATGATCCTTCCGGCTCATCGTCCGAGGCATCCCCGGCGCTGTCCGCGGCGGCCGAAGCCGCTGCCAGTGCGTCGGAGGCGGCAAGCGTCTCGCCGGCCTCAGTGCCGTACGCCCAGACAGCGGAGCCCGTGTCCAGCACCTCCACGCCCTCGGTCAGCAGACTCAGTTCCAGGGTCCGCTCTTCGGCATTCGTGCCGTCGCCGACCGTGAGATCCAGGGTCAGGACCAGGTCCTCCCCCTGCCCGGCGGCCTCGGCCAGAGCGGTCAGACCGGCCTCGGTCAGGCCGACACTGCCGTTTTCCGCCAGGGTCACATAGGCATTCTCCCCGGCCAGACTCCAGACCAGGGCATTGCCGTCCGCGTCTTCGGCCGGCAGGCCCGGAACGACCAGCAGGGCCAGCATGGCGGAATTGAGAACAGTTCCGTAGCGCCCGGCAAGACCGATGGCGGCAGCCGAAGGAATGGCGGCCCGCACCGTCCCGGAGGATGCGGAGGACCCGATGGCCCCGGAGGAACCGGAGGCCGAGCCGGCTGTCTCCCCGACGGAATCCGCGGAGGCCCCGGCGGCTTCAGCGGCATCCAGAGAGGCGGTGACCAGGCTGGCCGGAGCCGCGGCCAGCAGCATGGCTGCCTGCGTGCCGTCTTCCTCCTCTCCGTCCTCCCCGGGCTCTTCGGGCTCCTCGGGCTCGGTGGTCCCGGCCACGGAGGCCGTCACGCTGGCTATGGGGTCCGCCGCCTCGTAGCTGGCATAGCCCTTTGCCGTGGTGCCGGCCTGCACGTAGCTTGTGTCGGTCATGTACACGTCGAAGCTCACCTGCACGCTCTCCTCGGTGGTCAGCTGCGCCAGCAGCGCCTGCCCGGCCTCGGTCGGAGTCAGGATGACGGTCACCGAGCCCGTGCCGCTCTCGAAGCCGGTCTTCCCGGCGCAGGGCATGTCATCGAGGTCGATGGCAAGCTTTGCCACGGCCGTGTCTCCGTCGTACACAAGGTCGTCCCGCACCGTGCAGA
>JAUNSE010000055.1 GCA_030539415.1 Desulfovibrionaceae bacterium | reverse complement strand
GATGGAAAAGCTGCGCCACTCCGGGTTCCTCGCCGGCTACATCCGCCGCGCCGCCCTGCACCCTTCCGAGCACATGCTGCCCGAGACGCCGGACACCCCGCTCGTCAAGTTCTTCCTCTTCCGCGCCCGCCAGCCCCTGGCCGAAAGGCCGGCTCCAGAGCGCGTCTTCTGCCCCTCCGTGGCGCCCCTGCACGACAGGCTGGCCCAGCTCTACGCCGTGGCGGCGCCCATGGCCAGGGTCTTTGCGAAGGACCTGGACACGGCCTGCGGCGGCCGCGAGATCTACGACATGCTCGCCCCCTCCTTCGCCTGCGGCGGCTACTACAGGGACGCCTTCGAGGAGGTGCTCTGCCTCTCGAAGCACACGCTGGTCGACATCGACAGGACCGCGCTGAGCGACGAGGAGAAGGCGCATGAAACGCCTGTGGAGGAGCTTCTGCGCGCGGCCTTCGGCAGCGGCGAGGTGCTGGTCATGGGCTGCTTCGGGCGCGAGAGGGTCGAATTTCACGGGGCCGACGCCCTGCTCGTGCGCCACGGCTCGGAAAAGGTCTTCAGCTGCCTGCTGGCCGGCGAGGAAGCCGGAAGCGATCCGGACAGGGCCCTGAAGGAGCTCTGCTTTCCTGCGAACGCGCGCATCTCCGCCGTCACCCGCCTCGAGCAGGGCTGCGTCTTTCTGCTGAAGGAGCATCTGGCGCGCCTCAAGGAGCTCGCCCTCGAGCATGCCGTGGACGCCTCCGCCGTCGACGCGGTGTCCGGACAGCTTGGCCCCGGCGCCCCCCTGCCCCTGCCCGGCGACCTGGCCGACTTCGGCGTGGGCGCAGAGGCCTGCTGGACCGCCCTGCCCGACAGCTGGCGCAATGATCTCGCCGCGCAGGGCGCGGACCTTGCGGCAGGCCCGCTGGCCCTGACCATGGTCCTTGCCGCGGACGGCGCCCTGACCGTGTCCGCCGCGCCCGTGCCCGAACGCGCCCCGCTGCTGGGCTATGCCAGAAAGGCCCTGGACGAGCGCAGCGATCTGCTGCGCCTGGATCAGGCGAAGGGCCTGCCCTGCGAGGACGCCGCCCGGGCCCGCATCGAGTCCGGCGAGTGGCAGGACGCCCTGGTGGTCAACCGCTTTGCCGTGGTCTGCGGCTGCAGCCGCTCGGATCTCGCCTTCAGGCAGGGCAGCCGCTTCCTCACCCCGCCCTCGGACTCCGGCCTCATGGACGGCGTCGTGCGCGCCTGGCTTCTGAAAAAGCGCGCCGTCGAGGAGCGCGAGGCCTCCCTGGCCCAGGTGCTCTCGAGCCAAGCCCTGTACTGCCTGGACAGCGTGCTGGGCGCCCGCCTGGTGACAAAGGTCGATCCCAAGGCCTTCAAGGCCGAGACTGAAGCGACTGAAGAGGCCGGCGCGGCCGAAGCCTGCGAAGGCGCTCCGTCCGCCGAGCGCGGCTGCTGCTAGTCCCGGTTCTTTTCTTGCGCCCCTCAGGGGCATGCGGCCTGCGACAGGCCGGCGGGCCCGCTCCCTCGATGCAGGATGGAGCGGGCCCTTTCGCGCTGCCGGAGCCTGCGCCTCCGCCCCGCCTTTTTCCGCTCCGGCCGGCAGTCCGGCATGTTTCTGTCGTCTTTCCGGCCCCGGCTGTCGCCTGGGCGGACCTTTCTGTCGTCTTGCGGGGCAGGTCCGGTACCCGTGCGGCGCGCGGCATATGCCCGGACGCGCTCCCGAAAAGCCGCCCGGCCGCGCCGCGGAAGGGCCGGTGAATCCGGGGAAACAAAGTGTTGCTCATGACAGGGGCATAGGGTATTGTCTGCGGACGAGGGAGCGTGTGCCGCCGCAGAACTGATCTCCCTCCCGGCCGGCCGGAGGGGACCGGAGCGCGGGACAGGCGGCACTGCAGAGGCCGCATCCGCCTGTTCAGGGAGCGGCAGTGACGGGACCAAAGCAGCGAGGCGCGGGCCGAAGCTGTCCCGGGGGAGCGCAAGCCAGTGACTGACAAGCCTTCATCTTTAACAACAGTAGAAAACGCGCTGAATCTTTACGATCTGCTGCTCTTTTCGTCGAAAAAATACAGCGCGGCCGATCTCATGGCCATCCTGCTGTGCCCCAAGACCACCGTTCTGCGCCTTCTGCAGCAGATAGAGGTGCGCAAGGGGCTGGAATTCCACCGCGAGACCGACGACGAGGACAGGGAGTGGTTCTGGCTGGACGCGCCGGCCCGCAGGCCGCGCATCGTGTGTTCTCCCGAAGATTTCAAAGCTATCGAGGCCTGCGTGAGCCACTGCGCCGTGCCGCCGGCGCCGGTCGCTCCCGGCACGCCGCGCAGGCCCATGATCTCCGACGAGCGGGCCGCGCAGCTGAAGGAGAGCCTCGGCAGAATGCGCCTGCTCTTCGAGGGAAACCCGGATGTCATCTCCGACGCCGTGGAGCCGCCCTCCAAGTCCTGGGTGGATCTCTCCGCCTCCTCCGGCCTGCTTTCGCGGGCCCTGCAGGCCCTGCAGGAGAAGCGCCTCGTCCGCGTGACCTGGCAGCGCCGGCGCAGCGTCGCGAGCTGGACCATGGCGCCCACCGGCCTTTTCGCCTCCGACGACACGCTCTACCTCTCCGGCTGGCACATGCCGGACGGCGAGTCCCAGCCCAAACCCGCGCGGAACGCCTCCCGCCCCCAGCAGGACAGCCAGGCCGAGGGCGGCCGCAAGCCCTGCTTTGTCTGCCTGCACCGCCTGCGCGAGCTGACCCTGCTGGACGAGACGCACGACCTGCCGGGCTCCGGCGCCGGGCCGCAGTACTTCGGGGCCCTGGGCGGCGAGCAGTTCCGCGTGCGCGTGCGCTTCGAGCCGCAGGTGGCCGACTACGTGCAGGACCGCCACTACAGCAGCGACGAGCGCTTCATCCCCTGGTCGGACGGCACCCTGGAGCTGGAATTCACGGCCCGCAGCGGCAGCGAGGTCATCTCGTGGCTGCTGGGCTACGGCTCGAGCGCCCTGCTGCTCGAGCCCGCTCCGCTGGTCGCCCGCCTGAAGGAGGAGGTCTGCGCCCTGCTGGCCCGCTACGGCGGCCTGGCCGTCTACCCGCCAAAGGACGCGGCCGAGCACCGCTAGACGCCGCTTTCCTGCGGGCCGGCGGGAAGCTGTCCGCCCTGTTTTGAGAAATGTCAAAAGCCCGGACGACCGCGCGGTCATCCGGGCTTTGTGCATGCCGTCTGTCCGGCCGGGACCGTTCTGTCCGGTTCCGTCTAGTCGGGCCAGTTGAAGGTCACGTCCATGTCCGGACCGCCCTCGAGGGAGTGGTGGACCGGGCAGCTCGCGCAGGCGCGCTCGAGCTGCGCGCGCTCCTTTTCGCTGTACGCCCCCCTGAAGGTGTAGGCCACCTCGATTTTCGCGATGCGGCGCGGGTCCGCGGCCATGGTCTTTTTCACGGTGAAGGTGGTGCCGGCGAGATCCACGCCCAGGACCAGGGCCTGCCTGCCCATGACGGTCAGGCCGCAGCCGGCCAGGGAGGAGGAGCACAGATCCGTGGGCGAGAAGGCCGCGCCGCGGCCGCCGTTGTCGGTGGGGGCGTCGGTCACAAGGCGCGCGCCGCTGGCCTCGTGCGTGTACTCCACGCCGAGATTGCCGACATAGACGCCTCTGGCCATGACCGGCAGGGCGAGCTCGGGAGCCGCGTCGCCGGGGAAGACCAGGCGGATGACCTGCTCCACGACCGGGCCCAGGGACTTGTGCACCGGGCAGGTCATGGCCGCGCGCTCGAACTGCGTCTTCTCCTTGTCGGACCACTCGCCCTCGGGGAAGGTGAAGACCACCTCGATGCGCCTGATGTGGGCGGGCTTCTCCGCGGCATAGTCCTTGCCCACCGTGAAGGTGGTGCCGGTGATGTCGCGCTTCAAAACATCGGCCTGCTTGGCCATGATGGTCAGGGCGCAGCCGGCCAGGGAGCAGGCCGTGAGATCCGAGGCCATGAAGGCCTCGGGCTTTTCGTCCCCGCTCAGCAGGGACCTGGTGACGATTTTGTCGCCGCTCTGCAGATGCGTGTACTCGATTCTGAGATCGCCGAGATAGATGCCGGTCATTTGCGGACTTGTGGTCATGACTCTCCCCGGGCCTGCGCCCTGCCTGTGTGCGTTGTGCTTCGCGTGCCGTCCTGTCGTCCGGCCGTCTGCGGCCGAAGGCCCGGCGCTCCCTTTCCGGGAATCCGGGCGTCCCGGCAGGCATGCCGCCGGGCGTTCCCTCGGGAGTCTATTCGGGCCAGACGAAGTTGAAGACCTGTTCGATGTCCGGATGGAGCGAGGCGTGCACGGGGCATCTGCGCACGGCGCGCTCGAACTGCTTTCTGACCTTTGCCGGCCAGTCGCCGGCGGGCAGTATGTAGGTCACCTCGATCTTCGCGACCTTGTGGTGATCCTCGGTCATGACATGCTCCACCTCGACCTTCGTGCCTGTCACGTCCACCTCGAGGCGCCGGGCCACGAAGCCCAGCACGGTCATGGTGCAGGCGCCGAGCGCCGCGGCGAGAAGTTCGGTGGGATAGCACATGCCGCTTCTGTCGGCAGTCTCCTCCATGCGCGCGTCCGTGCCGAGCACGGCGCCCGTGGCCGGCTGCGCGAACTCGCAGCGCAAATCGCCGAGATAGGTTCCCTGCAGTTTCATCGTATGCTCCATTGGTTGAAAGGGTTCCGGGACGCGTCCGTCAAAGAAAGCCGCCGGGGACTTTCCGGACGCTGCGCCGGAACGGCCTTTTCGGACCGCACAAGCCTACCCGCAAGCGGGCAGCGTGACAACACCCCTTGCGGTCTTGCCAAAAAACTGCGAAAAATTTCACCTGACAGCGGCGCGCACGCGCCGCGGCTTTCCGGAGGATACCGCCATGCCCTTCCCCCATGCCACAGCCCGCGCGGCCTGCGCCGCCCTGGCCGCCCTCATGCTGGCAGGCCCCGCCCTTCCAGGGCCGGCCTGCGCCGCGCCGAAGGAGTACGGCCCGCAGTACCAGCGCTACGTCATCGACGTGCCCGAGGGCTGGAGCGAGAACGTGCGCGAGCAGGGCGACGGCGCCCTGACCCTGACCTCGCCGGACGGGAAGTCCAGCCTGAGCGTGCGCCTGTGCCCCCGCGAGGGCCGGCGCGTGGAGGCCCTGGCCAGGCGCGCCGCCACCAATCTCTCGGTGAGCTCCTGGCGCCGCCAGGAGGAGGACGTCTGGGTTCTCTATGTCACCTCCGAGAACGTGCGCGTGCGCAACATCATCCGCCCCATGGGCGAGGCCGTGATGGTCATCAGCGTGAGCGGCGAGAACGAGCGGACCCAGGCCATGATAGCCTCCCTTCAGCCCGGCCCGGGCGCGTAGGAAGAGCCCTGGGCCCGCATGCAGAAAAGGCTCCGCCACAAAAGCGGAGCCTTCTCTGTTTTTTTCTGTGTTTTTTCCCGGGCTGGCCTAGCAGATGCGCGGCAGCAGCGCCCCCTCCAGCATGCCCAGATAGCGCTCGCCGCCTATGCGCGTGCGCAGCACCACGCGGCCGGGCCGCTCGGCGGTGACGCGGCCGATGACGGCCGCCTCCTCCCCGTATTTTTCGCCGCGCATGGCCGCGAGGGCCGCTTCGGCCTGATCCTCGGGGACAATGACGATGCACTTGCCCTCGTTGGCGAGGTAGAGCGGATCCAGGCCCAGGAAGGAGCAGCCGCCGGCCACTTCCGCGTGCACCGGTATGCTGCCCTCGTCCAGGACGATGCCGGCCCCGGACTGCTGGGCTATCTCGTTGAGGGTGGTGGCAAGGCCTCCGCGGGTGGGGTCGCGCAGCACGTGCACGTCGGGGCAGGCGGCCATGACCGCGGCCGTCAGATCGTTAAGGGGGGCGGAGTCCGAGCGTATCTGCCCGTCCAGGGAGAGGCTCTCCCGCGCGGCCATGATGGTCAGGCCGTGATCGCCCACTGCGCCGCTCACCAGCACCGCGTCGCCCGGGCGGGCGCTGTGGCCGGAGGGCGCGGGCTCGCGCCGCAGCCGGCCGATGCCGGTGGTGTTGATGAACATCCTGTCGCAGCAGCCCCTGGGCACCACCTTGGTGTCGCCTGTCACGATGCGCACGCGGGCGGCGGCAGCCGCGGCGGCCATGTCCGCCACCGCGCGCTCGAGAATCTCGGCTTCCAGGCCCTCCTCGAGGACCATGGCGCAGGTGAGGTAGAGGGGCTCGGCGCCCAGCATGGACACGTCGTTCACCGTGCCGTGCACGGCAAGGGAGCCTATGGAGCCGCCGGGAAAGAAGAGCGGCGTCACCGTGTAGCTGTCCGTGGACATGGCCATGGGGCCGTTCAGGGACGGCAGCAGGGCCGCGTCGTCCATGGTGTCGAGAATGGGGTTGGCGAAGTGCCTGGCCATGCAGCCCGAAATCAGGCGCTGCGAGGCGCGTCCGCCGCTGCCGGCGTCGAGAAGGATGCGCTTTTTGCTATCCATTGGCCTGCTCCTTTATCCAGACAAGGGCCGCCTGCCTGCCGCAGCCGTGGTCGCGGCGGTAGGAGAAGAACTGGTCCGGGTTCGAGGCCGTGCACCAGTCCAGGCCGTAGATGTGGCGGGCCGGTATGCCGGCCTCGCGCAGCTGATCCCTTGTCATGGACCACAGATCCATGGTGCTGCGGGCGAGATCCAGATACTTGTAGAAATAGCCGCCCCACTCGGCGGCGTAGTGGATGAATTCGGCTCTGGTGGGGCCGAGGCTCGGGCCGCGCACGGCCATGCAGTCCTCGGGCCGGATGTTGTAGTGCTCGCAGAAGCGGCGCACGCCGGTATAGGGGAAGAGCTGCCTGTCGCCGCGCCAGCCCACGTGCAGGCCGGCCACGTAGCGGCCGGAGCGGTGGGCCAGCAGCACGGGCTGGCAGTCCGCGGTCTTGATCATCAGCGCGACGCCCGCCCGGCTCGTGGCCAGTCCGTCGGCCTCGGCAAGCTTCGCCCGCTCCAGGGCGGCGGGCTCGGGGTCGAAGAGCATATGGTCGCCGTGCACCTGCCTGGCCTCGCAGAAGGCCGCGGCCCCGGAGGCGGCGAGCAGCGCCCTGCGGTTGGCGAGCACCTCGGCGTCGGCTATGCCGTCCGTGTAGACGATGGTGCCGCCGGCAAGGGCCGGGTTGCAGGCCTGGGTGGAAGAGGAGGAGGCGGGGGCGCGCATCTGGAAGAGGCAGCCCACATTGTCTATGCCCGGAAAGGCGAAGGGAAGGACGCTGACAGCCACAGTGACTCCTGAAAGGATGTCTTGAAGGAACGTGAAAGCGGAGCATGGGTCCGCGAAGGGGGACGGGCCGGATCGGGCCGGCCGGATCAAGCCGGATCGGGCCGGATTCGGTTCGGGCCGCAGCCCGGGCCTGCTCAGGCCGGATCGGGCCGGGTCAGGCCGCAGCCGGAACGCAGGCAAGGCCGCGCTCTGTGCACAGATGCGTCATGGGCACGTCCCACGGCTCGGCGCGGAAATCCTCCGCCATCTGGAAGGCGAAGCCCAGGCCCACGCGCGCCGCGGTCCGGGCCAGGGAGAAGAAGCGGTCGTAGTATCCGCCGCCGAAGCCCAGCCTGGCGCCCGAAGGCGCGAAGGCCACGCCCGGAATGACGGCGACATCGCAGGCGAAATCCCGCGCCGGAACACCCGGCAGGGACGCCGGAGGCTCGAGAATGCCGAAGCTGCCCGTCACAAGCAGGGACAGGTCTTCCACACGCGCGAAGTCCATGACGCCGGCCGCGCCTTTGCGCACTCTGGGCAGCCAGACCGCCATGCCGCGCGCGTAAGCGTCGGCCAGCAGCAGGTCCGTGCCGCACTCGCCGCGCGTGGCGGCGTAGAGCGCCGCGGAGCGGGCCGTCTGCCAGAGCGGGGCGGCCATGAGATGCCGCTGGGCCGCATGCGAGGCCGCGAGGGCTGCGGCCGGATCCTGCGCGGAGCGGGCCTTTTTCATGGCCTGGCGCAGGGCCGCCCGCGCCTCGGCCTCGGATGCCGTCATCAAAGCGCCTCCAGATGCGTCGGCGCGAGGGGCCCGGAGCCGTCCGCGCCCGTGTCGTGCCGGGATGATGGCGGAAAGGGATCGTCCTGCCGGTCGGCAGGGGACGCTTTCCGCAAGGCCCTGTTGTAAGTTCTTGCCGCCAAGGACGCAAGGCCCGACCCGTCCCCGCGAGCCTTTCCGGGATCGCTTCCGCCCCTTCCCGCCCCTGCCAGCGCTTGGCGCCGTCCGGCACGCCCGCCCCGGGAAAACGCCGCCCCAAGCCCGGACTTTTGCCGTTCAGCCATGCCGAAAACGGGGTCCGCGACGGGCGAAAGCCCGGGCAAAAACAGCCTGTCGAAACAGGAAAGCGGGCAATTTCAGCACCTTGGAACAAAGTCCCCTGCCCTTGCAAAATCTGAAAAAATACGTAGGGTGTGCGCAGGCATCGGGCAGCCGCCTTTGCGCTCTCCGGCCCTCATGTTCCGTTTACCTACCTTTTTCCTCCGCCCCCGCCCTCCCTCGCGGAAGGCCGGCCGCGGCGCGAGCTCGGAACATGCGGCCAGCTGGCCCGCGGCAGCGCACACGCCGCGCGGGCGCCCGGTCCTCTCCCCTTCCAGCCAGGGGAGTCACAATACCGGCTGCAATTTTTATCTAGGGCAGGATCTCGCGATCCGGGCCACAGGAATTTGTATGACTCAGGAAATGAACGAAGAGGGTCTGCCGGCATCCGCTGCCGCGCAGGAGGGCACTGCCGACGCCGACGCCAAAGGCGCCGCGAAGAAATCCAGGGGAACGCGCAGGACATCGTCCGCCGAAAAAACGGCCTCGCGCAGGCCGAGCCGCGCCAAGTCCAGAACCGGGGAGGCCGCCGCGGCACCCGCCGAAGAGGCCGCCGGAGAGAAGCCCGAAGCCGCTCAGGACGAAGCGGGCAAACCCGCCGCGAAAAGCCCGCGCGCGAAGGCCAAGACTCCGGCCAAGCCGCGCGCCCGCCGCTCCCGCGCAGCCGCAAGGCCCGCCGAAGCGGCTCCCGAACAGGCCGAGAAGGCCGCCGAAGCCGCGCAGGCTGCCGAAGCCCCCGCAGCGGACGCAGCGATGTCTGCCGCCGCCGTGACGGAAAATCTTGAAGCCTCCGCCGCCGAAACCGCCCAGGCTGCCGAACC
>JAUNSE010000574.1 GCA_030539415.1 Desulfovibrionaceae bacterium | reverse complement strand
GCGACCTCGGGTGCAGAAGCCGGCCTCCGGGGCAGACATCCCGGGGCAGCACGCATTCCGGACATTCACACATCGCTGCTGACACGCCGCCCCATGCGGGCAGCACAAACAGACATTTCAACCCATTGGAACAAGGAGTTTTTTCATGCACATCTTTGCCGCGGCCGTCAGGGCCGCAACCAGGACCTTCCGCCGCGTCTGCCGCACCTGGGCGGCGCCCCTGTGCGGGCACTGTTCGGAGAGCGCTGCCGAACACGCTTCCGGGACCGCGTCCGGAAGCGCTTCCGAAACCTCTTCCATGCCCTCTTCTGCCAGCGTCTTCGGCCGGACCTCCGGCACGGCGCGCGACAGCGCACCTTCCGCCGGCAGGACCTGGCACGCCCGCTTCTCCCTTGAAGCCGGCTTCACCCTCATCGAGGTGCTGGGCGCCCTGGTGGTGGGGTCGCTCGTCTTCGGCTTCGCGGCCTTTGCCATCTCGGGGGCGCTGGAGTCCGCCCGCGTCTCGGGCTTCAACGAGACCCTGGCCCTTCTGCGCATCAACATCCAGGAGACCTACGCCTCCTCGCGCGGCTTCGGATCGAACTCCGCCAATGCCGCGGACATCACCGACACCCTGACCGAGGCCGGCACGGTGCCCCAGAACTGGCTCACCGAGGACGAGAGCGCCATTGTCCACAACTTCGGCGGCGGCGTGACCGTGGCCGGCTCCATCTCCACCTTCGAGATCAGCGCCGAGAGCGTGCCCCAGGACGCCTGCCGCAAGATCGTCTCCACCCAGCTCGGCAACTGGGACGCGGTCTCCGTCAACGGCACGGTCATCGACGCCGCCCCCACCGACGCCTGCACCGCCGACAACGCCGGTGTCGGCACCAACACCCTCACCTTCCTGGCCCACTAAAAGGCCGCAGGGCGCGCCCGGGCCGCGGGGTCATCCTCAAAGATAGCTCCGCCCGGGCCGCCCGCAAAGACACCCGGGGGCGGCAGTCCCCCGGGGAAAACCCTCCGGCCCCCGCCGGCAGGGCATGAGCCTCGCATCCATATCCGAGTCCGCCCCGTGCCTGCTTAGGCTCCGGGCCCTCCAGGAGAACAATATGTACGCGCTCACCCTCCTCACCCTCATCCTTGGCCTTGCCGCGGGCGCGGCCCTCATGACGCCCTCCGCCCAGGAGGATGCGGCGGACATGCTGGGCGAGGCTGCCGCCGCCAACTTTCTGACCTTTCGGGAGGCCGCGGTGCGGGCCTTTCAGGCGGAGAGCGTCACCGACGCAGCAGGCGGCACGGTGCGGCCCGCCGCGCTCTCTCAGGCGCAGGTGAGAGCGTATCTGCCCTCGGGCTACCTCTTCATGGGGGACTGGCAGGTGCTGGTGGAGGGCTCGGTCCTCTACGTGCACGGGCTGGACATCACGGGATCAAATCTGCGCCTCTCCGCCGTGCAGGCAAAGGCCCTGGCCGGCAGAAGCGTCAGTCTCGGCACCAGAGTGGGCTCGGTCCTCAAGCCCGGCGATACGGCCCTGCCCGCGTCCATCCCCGAGGGGAGCGTGGTGGCCATTGCGCGGTGAGGCGCCTGGGTCCCGGTCAGATTCGGACAGGTTCGGACAGGTCCGGGCAGAGGGACGGCCCGCAGACCCAGGGAAGCCGGGCAGAGGAAAGCAGGGGAAAGCAGAGGAGATCGGACAATGACAAATCAGGGCAGATCACGGACAGGCGGGGAAGC
>JAUNSE010000573.1 GCA_030539415.1 Desulfovibrionaceae bacterium | reverse complement strand
CTGCTCTACAACACCCGCACCTCCTCCCTGGACGACATTCCGCAGGTGCGCCTGCGCATCGACGACCTCAAGGCCGGCGTCTACCGCCTGACGCCCTCGGACATCAATGACAGCCTCTCCACCGCCTGGGGCGGCAAGTACGTCAACGACTTCGTGGACAGGGGCCGCGTGAAGCGCGTGTACGTGCAGGGCGACGCCCCCTACCGCATGAACACGGACGACCTGAGCTACTGGAGGGCGGCATGGTGCCGCTGGACGCCGTGGCGACCCTCGAGTGGACCTACGGCCCCTCGCAGCTCGAGCGCTTCAACGGCGTGCCCTCCACCATCATCGAGTCCTCCCCTGCCGAGGGCGTCAGCTCCGGCGACGCCATGGACGAGCTCGAGCGCCTGGTGCGCGAGGAGCTGCCGCAGGGCATCGGCCTCGAGTGGTCGGGCCTCTCCTTCGAGGAGCACAGGTCCGGCGGCCAGGCCTCCATCCTGTACGCCATCTCCATCCTGGTGGTCTTCCTCTGCCTCGCGGCCCTGTACGAGTCGTGGAGCATCCCCATGGCCGTCATTCTGGTGGTGCCCATCGGCGTGCTCGGCGCCCTGGGCCTCAGCACCCTGCGCGGCCTCTACAACGACATCTACTTCCAGGTGGGCATCCTGGCGGTCATCGGCCTCTCGGCCAAGAACGCCATCCTCATCGTGGAATTTGCCAGAGCCCTCGTGCGCCAGGGCAAGAGCTTCAAGGCGGCGGCTGTGGAAGCGGCCACCATGCGCCTGAGGCCCATCATCATGACCTCTCTGGCCTTCCTGCTGGGCGTGCTGCCCCTGGCCCTGACCCACGGCGCGGGCGCCAACAGCCAGCACGCCATAGGCACCGGCATCATCGGCGGCACCTTCCTCGCCACCTCGCTCGGCATCTTCTTCATCCCCGTGTTCTTCGTCTTCATCAGCCGCCTCTTCTCCAGAGAGGAGATCAAGGCCAAGATGAGCCGCGGACTGGCCCGCCCGAACGGCCATGCCGCGACAGCCAATGGCGCTGCGGCGGAGCTTGCGGACGGCAACGAGAAGAAGTCCGCGAAGTAGCCCTTCCCTTCTGAAACTAGCCTGCAAGGCCGGCATCCCATGCGGTGCCGGCCTTTTTCGCGCCAGGGCATAGGCCCCCAGGGAGTGTCTCCCCAAGGCGGGCCTGGCAGCTTCAGGCCCCATTTCAGCAGACCGCCGGCAGGCCCGGGGCGCCGGAGGTTTTGCAATCGATTGCAAAGCGGGCCAAAGCGCAGTAGCCTGGGAGCATCGGGACCAGGCCGCCTACCGGCGCATGGTTCCGGGGCGGAAGTTCAGACCAGCCATTCTGCCCGTTGTTCAGGTTTTTCTCCTCAAGGAAGGCGCACTATGGCATACACCACGCCTGCGCGGCACGGTTGCCCCTGGGTCAGGGACGAACTCATCCTGGTTTTTGCTCTCTACTGCCGCATCCCCTTCGGCAGGATACACCACACCAACCCAAAGATTATCGAGCTCGCCGCCCTGCTGCAGAGAACACCCGGTTCGGTCGCATTGAAAATGGGCAATCTGGCACACTGCGACCCTGTACACCAGAAGAGAGGCGTCGACGGCAACTCGCATGGAAGCAGACTCGATGGCGAGGTCTTCGAGGAGTTTGCCTCCGACATGGTCGAGCTGGCCATGCAGGAAGCGGCCATCAAGGCCCGCCTGCTCAACAAAGAC
>JAUNSE010000572.1 GCA_030539415.1 Desulfovibrionaceae bacterium | reverse complement strand
CTGGTCGTTTGAGCTCTTCAGCTTGGTCGCTCTCCTCTCCAGCCTGGTCGCTGGAGGCTTCAGCTTGGTCGCTCTCCTGCGCGGCTGCCCTGCTGCCCGCCCTGCAGCCCGCTCAGGGCCTCTTCCAGCACCTCGAGCATGTATTCCACAAAGACCGTCGCCTCTCCCTCGGTATCGGCAAGGCTCAGACTGCCATAGTAGTCCTGCTGCCGCGCATATATGCCGGCTTCCACCGGAAGACAGGCCAGGAGGGGGTTCCATCTGCCGAGAACGAGGGTCTGCCACGGGCGCCCCATGCGGCCGTTGCCGTCGAAGAAGGGATGGATGAACTCGAATTCCCAGTGAAAGACGCAGGCGGCGATCAGGAGCTGCTCGTCCGTCTCCATGAGCCAGGAGAGGAGCCGGCACATATGGCCGTGCACGAGATGCGCCGGCGGCGCCATGTGCACGACCCTGCCCCCGCTGAAGACGCCCACGCCGCCGGTGCGCAGCCTGCCGGCTTCGGCCGCAGGCTCGGGCTTGAGAAGGGCGTGCGCGGCCAGCATGTCCTCCAGCCTGTGCGGCTGCCAGGCCGCCATCTTCTCATAGGCGGACAGGGTGCCATGCGCCTCCCTGATGTCCCTGGGAGGGCCGTCCACAGCCCTGCCGTCCGCCACGGCCGCCACCTGCTCGAGGCTCAGGCTGCCGCCCTCTATGGCCAGCGTGGCCTGCACGGCGCGCAGACGGCTTGCGCGGCGCAGCTCCCCGGACTGAAGCACGGCATCGGCCGTGCCGTCGGCACGGAGGCTCTCAAGCCGCTCACAGACAGCGGCCGCCTGTTCGCGAATCGCGCTTGTGACGGAATATGGCGGACTGTACTTCACGGCAGTTTTTCTCGTCAGTCAATGCATCTGCAAGCCATGCACTTCTCATCCCCATGGAACACATCTGCCTGTCGCTGCGGCTGTCAATGACACTGCCAGGTAAAGAAGCGAACGCGTGCCGCAACTGCTCGGCAGAATGTTTTTTTCAAAAACCGACCTGCCGCCTGCATCGCCCGAGTGCGGGCGCAGCTTCGGCCAGTTGCCGGCTTTCAGGTGAACAATACCCTCGGAGAGAGAACAGGACAAGCCTGAAGACCCGTCAGGAGAACGAGAGAGCAGGTCTTCCGACGGATGCTGCCTTCTCCTGCGCGGGGGCGCTGTCCGGGCACGACCTCGGCCCCCTTCCTCATTTCGCTCGCGTCAGACGGGTTTGGGGAAGGGCCGGCAGACGCAGGGTATCGCTGTTCGGGGCCGGGCGACTGACCGGGAGCCTGCCCGAAACCCGGAAGGACATGCGCGCGTCCTGATCGGCAGGTGCCGGGTCATGCTCAGCAGTCATGCCCGCCTCCCTGCAAGGCTGTTGCGGCCGCCTCCCCGCCGCCATGCGCGCCTTCACGGGCGGTTGTGCCAGCGGCGTCGGCGCCGCCGTCACGCGCGGCTTCACGGGCGGTCGTGTCAACGGCGCCTTCTGCGCTTTCCCTTGCCATCCCCAGTGCTTCCGCCACGCCCTTGCGGCGCAGAAGCTCCTGTATCCTCTTCCTGCCTGCCGCGAGGGCCGCCTCCCTGGCGGCAGCGGGGGAGACGTACGACGCCTGCGGACGCGCCGTCCTGGCCGGAGGCTCGTCCGTCCACTTCTCCCTGCCCAGATAGGTTGCCGGGTGAGGTTTGAAACGCCCGTTCTCCCTTGTCCAG
>JAUNSE010000571.1 GCA_030539415.1 Desulfovibrionaceae bacterium | reverse complement strand
TACATCCCGACACGTCCGCATTACATAGCCCTGACAGGGCAGACTGTCAAGCGCGGAACAACACAATTTCTCACCCGACCGCCGTCAGGGCAGCCCGGCACCGCACCCAAAGAAAATGAAAATAGCAGAAAAAAGCAGTTCTTTCATAAAATTACGGTAGTTTTGACTGTGGACAGGGATTTTTCAACCTGCTAGATTTCCAATGCGGACCTGTTCCGCCCGCCGGGCGCGGGCGGAGAGACGGGCGGGACTCCCCGCCGCAATGGTCCCGACCTGCCAACCTTCTGCACTCAAGCGAGGTGTCTCGTGCTGAAATCCCTGCGCTCCCTGCTTCTCCTGCCTGTTCTGGCCGCTCTGTGCGGCCTGCCCTCCCCAGTTTCGGCCGCTCCGGCAGATGGCGCGGCGCAGACGGCCGCCCCGGACGCCGCCCTGTCCGGCCCGCTGACCCTCGACGCGCGCGGCAGCTTCTTCCTGGGCGGCGAAAGTGCTGCCATGACCTTTGTGGAACTGGGCAGCCAGCGTCCCGAGGACACGGTCACCGTCAATCAGATGTACGTGGAGTACATGGTCCCCCACGGCCTGAAAAAGACGCCGCTGGTGCTCGTGCACGGCGCGGGACTCTCCGGCAGCTGCTACGACACCACGCCCGACGGCCGCATGGGCTGGTACGAGTACTTTGTCCGCAGGGGCTTCCCGACCTACGTCGTCGATCAGGTGGGCCGCGGCCGCTCCGGCTTCAATCAGGCCCTCTTCAACAACGTGGGCGCGGGTCTTGCAGACCCGGCCTCCCTGCCCAAAATCCGCCGCATGGGCGACCTGCACGCCGCCTGGATCAACTTCCGCTTCGGCCCGGAAAAGGACGTGCCCTATCCCGACAGCCAGTTCCCCGTCGAGGCCGCGGCCGAACTCTCGCGCATGGGCATTCCGGATCTGGCTCTCTCCCTGCCCTCGCCCAATCCCAATTACGCCACTCTGGGCAATCTCGCCGCAAAGCTTGACGGCGCCGTGCTCGTCGGCCACTCCCAGTCCGGCCACTATCCGCTGGAATCCGCCCTGCTCAAGCCCGAAAGCGTGAAGGCCATGGTGCTGGTCGAACCCGGCACCTGCCTCAGAAAGGAACTCACCGACCGCCAGATCGGCACCCTGGCGCAGATTCCGCTGCTTGTCGTCTACGGCGACCATCTGGAGGGCTCCACCGAGTCCGCAGGCACCACCTGGCAGCAGCGCTTCGACGACTGCACTGCCGTTGTCGAGCGCATCAACCGCGCCGGCGGCAGGGCCAAACTGCTCTATCCCCCGTCCATGGGCATTCACGGCAACAGCCACATGATGATGCAGGACAGGAACAATCTGCAGATTGCCGACTTCCTCATCGAGTGGATTGACCAGAACGTGCAGCACGCCAGATAGCCGGGTCACCGGACAGCACGCGCGGCCGGACAGCCGGCCGAAAATTTCACGAAGGGGCCAGAGCGCCCCTTCTTTTTGCGCCCAGCTTCCGGGCAGTCCTGCGCCAATCGAGCCGCCCAGAGCGCCCTGGCGGCTGATCCCCCGCCTGTGCAGATTGTCCGGAACGGCGCAAATCCGTCCGTCTCTTGTCGGACAGCTGTACGGTCGGCATCGCTTGCCTCTTTTCTCACAGCTTTTGCGCACAGAATTTCTAACGCTCTTTCATCTCTATTTGCATGTTTCAAAAAGAATTTCAATTGAACAGCACG
>JAUNSE010000054.1 GCA_030539415.1 Desulfovibrionaceae bacterium | reverse complement strand
TTTGGGTCAGCCTTTACACGGCTCTGGCATGCATGAACCTGCGCACAGGCGCGCGCCATTCCTGCAGGCGCCGCTTTTTCACATCTGTTCAAACATTTCCGCCATAAAATCCCTCCGCCAATATCCGCAGCTCTTCTGCTCTGCCCTCCCCTCTCCCGCACTTCCCCTCTTGACACATACGACAGGAACATCCCGGCCCGCGCATGCGCGGCTGTTTTCCCCTCTTTGTTTTCTGCTTCAAAGACTATCCCGTCCGCACGGCATTTGCCCCCAATGTCCGTCCAGCCAGATGTCTTTTGCTCTCCGGCCTGTCATGACTTGCCGGCTGCCGGTCCGGGCTGAAGCAGTGTGGTGAAAAAAAGGCAAGGAATGCTCCATGGCGGCGCTCTTCCTCCCCTTGCGGAGACGTGGGCATGGTAGTGCATGGATCAAGAACTATGGCACCAGAACCTGTAAAAAACGATGAAGAAAAGGAAAGTACGGGCAACATTATCTATGTTACCGAAGGTCCGCACATTCCCAAACCGCGCAGCAGAAAGATCATCAGCGCGTGGTCCATCTCCCTTGTCGGCGCCATACTGACGCTGATCATCCTGTGCTCGGTCTGGCCCGAGCCCTACTTCGATGTCCTGAGCTTTCTGCCGGACGGCATCTTTGTCACCTTCCAGGTGACGGCTCTGGCCATCTGCTGCGCCGTCCCCCTGGGACTTCTGACCGGTCTCGGCCGCATCTCGCAGAATCCGGTCCTCAACCTGACCGCCTCGACCTATGTGGAAATCATCCGCGGCCTGCCGCTGCTGGTGCAGATTTTCTACATCTACTACGCGCTCTCAAAATTTCTGCAGGTTTCCAGCCTCACCAGCGCCGTTGTGGCCATCAGCTTCTGCTACGGCGCCTACATGGGCGAAGTCTTCAGAGCCGGCATCGCGGCCGTTCCCGCCGGACAGACCGAAGCAGCCCGCTCCCTCGGCTTCAACCGCTTCCAGACAATGTTCTACGTCATTCTCCCCCAGGCCTGGCGCACGATTCTTCCGCCTGTCGGCAACGAGTGCATCGCCATGCTCAAGGACACCTCGCTTGTCTCGGTCATGGCCATGCCCGACCTCATGCAGCGCGGCCGCAGCTTTGCGTCCAAGACCTATCTGTACTTTGAGACCTACACCATTGTCGCTCTGGTCTATCTCATCATCACTCTGATTCTCTCCAAATGCGTAGCCATCATGGAAGCCAGGTTGAACTACTATGACAGAAGAAAGTAACATGATAGAAGAAATCGCAATGGCCGAGGAAGAAATGCAGGCCGAAGCCGTTGCCGAGAAGCCCATTATTCAGATTTCGCACGTCTGGAAATTCTTCGGCTCTCTGGCCGCCCTGCAGGATGTCAACCTGAATGTCCAGCCCAGGGAGCGCGTGGTCATCATCGGCCCCTCCGGTTCCGGCAAATCCACGCTTCTGCGCTCCATCAACAGGCTGGAGACCATTGACAAGGGATCCATCACCATCACCGGCCAGGACATCTCCCACTGCAGCGAGCACGAACTCAATGTGCTGCGCCGCAATGTGGGCATGGTCTTCCAGCAGTTCAACCTCTTTCCGCACAAGACGGTGCTGCAGAACGTAACCATGGCGCCCCGCACCCTGCTCAAGATGAGCAAGACCAATGCCGAGGCGAGAGCCCTGCAGCTCTTGAAGAAGGTCGGCATCTCCGACAAGGCCGGCGTCTACCCCAGCATGCTCTCCGGCGGCCAGCAGCAGCGCGTGGCCATCGCCCGCGCCCTTGCCATGCAGCCGAGCATCATGCTGTTCGACGAGCCCACTTCGGCCCTCGATCCCGAAATGGTCGGCGAAGTGCTTGATGTTATGGTCAACCTGGCCGAAGACGGCATGACCATGTGCTGCGTCACCCACGAAATGGGCTTTGCCAAGATGGTTGCCGACCGCGTCATCTTCATGGACCACGGCCAGATCATCGAGCAGGGACCGCCGGACCGCATGTTCACGAGCCCGCGCCATCCGCGCCTCAAGCAGTTCCTGGATCAGATTCTCTGATTCCGTCTTTTCCGGGGCCTGCCCGTCAGCATCCGCATTTTCCCCGGGCCGGCAGATGCCGGCCCGGATTGCCGGTCTTCGCAGCCCTCAAATCTGCTCGATTCCCATATGACCGAAACTACTGATTTTTCCGCACGACTGCCAGAGGGACCTCTGGCAGTCGCCGTTTCTGGCGGTGTCGATTCCCTCTGCGCCCTTCTGCTCTCCCTGCGGACGGGCCGCCGCGTCATGGCCCTGCACGCCAGACTGTGCGAGCACGCCGGCAGTGCGGCCAGAGCCGCCGCAGAGGAGACCGAACTCCGGCTGCGCGGCATCTGCGCGAATCTCGGCGCGGAATTTCTCGTCCTTGACGGACGCGAACGCTTTGACAGGGAAGTGGTGCAGCCTTTTGCCAGAGCCTACGCTGAGGGGCGGACCCCCAATCCCTGCGCCCTTTGCAACAGACGCATCAAATTCGGCGCCTTCTGGGAGTTCGCCGCGGCGCACGGGGCGGCCGGCCTTGTCACCGGTCATTACGTCGCCCTGGACTGCAGCCATCCCTACCGCGGCACAGCCCCCCTGCTGGGAGCGGCAAGGGACGTCCGCAAGGATCAGTCCTACTTCCTGGGGCTTGTGCCCAGAGAGCGTCTGGCCCGCACGGCCTTTCCACTGGCCTGTCTGGAAAAGCCCGAGGTGCGCGCCCTGGTGGCCGATGCCGGCCTCGAGGTGCCGCAGCCCAAGGAGAGCCAGGAAATCTGCTTCGTCCCTCCTTCACATCAGGGCTACAGGGATTTTCTGACGCGCTGCTGGTCCGCCCAGGGGCTGAAAACGCCTGAGGGCGGCAGCATTGTCGAAGCGGACTCCGGCCGCACTGTCGGCCGTCACAGCGGCCTGTGGCAGTACACCGAAGGCCAGCGCCAGGGACTGGGCATTCCGTGGCGGGAGCCGCTCTATGTGCTGGCCAAGCGCACGACCGACAATGTCCTTGTGGTCGGGACAAGAAGCAGGACGCGGGTCACCGAGGCCTTGCTGGGCTCTCTCAATCTCATGGTGGAGCCCGATGAAATTCCGGCGGACTGTCTGGTGCGCCTGCGCTACAGGCAGCATCCCGTGCCCGCCTCCGTGCGCTTTGAAGGGGAAGGACTGCGCGTGATCTGCGCCGAGCCCGTGCTGCTGTCCGCTCCGGGGCAGATCGGCATGGTGCTCGACAGGGCCTCCAGAGTGCTTGCCTGCGGCATCATCGAAAGCATGGCGTGAGGAACGAAAAGGCCCGGCACCCGGAAAGAGGTGCCAGGCCGTGAAAAGCCGCGCCGCTGCGGCATCCGACTGGTGCCGGCCGCGCTACTGCTGGGAGCTCAGCACGGTGACGGACTTGATGACCACCGGCGTCACGGGGACGTCCTTGTAGAAGGGATGTCTGTTGGTGGTCTCGACGGCCTCAATCTTGTTGACGACCTCCTTGCCCTGTATGACGCGGCCGAAAACCGCATAGCCCACGCCGTCCTGAGCGCGGTCGGGATCAAGGAAGCGGTTGTTCTTCGTGTTGATGAAGAACTGGCTGGTGGCGGAGTTGGGGTCGGCCGTGCGGGCCATGGCGATGGTGTACTGCGCGTTGCGCGTCTCCATGGTCGCCTCGTTCTTGATGGGAGCGTGCGCGTCCTTCTGCTTGAGTTCGGGAGTGTAGCCGCCGCCCTGAATCATGAAGCCCTTGATGACGCGATGGAAAATCGTTCCGTCGTAGAAGCCGGATTTGGCATACTGCAGGAAGTTGGCCACGGTGATGGGAGCTCTGCGCTCGTCGAGGCGAAGCAGAATCTTTCCCATGCTGGTGTCAATCTGCACGATGGTGTCCGCGGCCCGGGCCGGACCGGCGAAGGTCAGGCCGCCGAGCAGCAGAGCCGCGGCCGCGAAAATCATAAAAATTTTTTTTGTCATGGATACTTTTCGCCGCTTTGCGGGCGGCTCCTCCTGTCCGGGGTTGAAGCATCCGGCCCACGCTGCGGGAAAAACTTCCGCACAAGGCCGTAATCAGAAGAGAATTTGCCCTGAAAGGCAGCAGAAAGGCTAGCACGGAAAACCGCTTCCGACAAGCCAGAGACGGCCAGACCGGCCTAACGAATGAACAAAGTGCATAGTTTCTATACAGATAGGTGGTGCAGCGTCATTGTCTCACTGCACTTTTCACGCTCCGGGGCCCTTGTGCAACCTCGAACAAGTCTTATATAACCAGTAATGCGTTTCCCGGGCGGACGGCACATGCCGGACTCCGGAGCGCTCCGGCGGGGGGCCGGCCCGCCGCTCCATCAAAACCGCATGCAACACGCCCTTCGGGCTCCAACATTTTTACGGGGGAAGTAATGTCCTTCAATTTCAACACCCAGGCCAGAACCTATCAGTCGACCTTCAGCGTGGCCGCCGAATACATGCGCCACGTGTACACCTGGATGACCGTCGGTCTGGTCCTGACCGCCTGCGTGGCCCTCGCTGTCGCCTCCAGCCCCAGCATCGCCGCCGCCATCTTCAGCAACTCCATCATTCCGATTGTGCTTATCGTGGCCCAGTTCGGCATTGTCATCGCCATCTCCGCCGCCGTGCACAGAATGTCGGCCCCCATGGCCACGGCCATGTTCCTGCTCTACGCGGCTCTGACCGGCGTCACGCTGTCGTCCATCTTCATTGTCTACCCCATCGGCTCCATCGCCAACGCCTTCTTCACCTGCGCCGGCATGTTCCTGGCCATGTCCATCTACGGAACAGTCACGAAGAGAGACCTCTCCGGCATGGGCACCTTCCTGTTCATGGGCCTGATCGGCATCATCATCGCCTCCATCGTGAACATCTTCCTGGGCAGCTCCATGATGGACTTTGTCATCAGCGTGTGCGGCGTCCTGGTCTTCACCGGCCTGACCGCCTACGACACCCAGAAGCTGCGCCAGTTCGGCGCCATGGCGCCCCTCGATGACGGCACCGCCGTTCGCCGCGGCGCCATTCTCGGCGCCCTGACCCTGTACCTCGACTTCATCAACCTCTTCCTCATGCTGCTCCGCCTCTTCAGCGGCCGCTCCGAATAAGACCATATCCGGCGTGACCGGCACAGTTCGGTCACGATTCCGTCATCACAGTTTTTCTCACGTTTGAGAGAGGGGATGTCCGTACAGCGGCATCCCCTCTCTTTTTGTCCGTGCCCGAAAGCGTGCATGGACAGGCCCGCCCTTTCCGCGACCTGTCCCGCACCGGCAAAATAGCGCTTGCATTCGCCCCCGATATAACGGAATATTTCGCCGCTGCCGCAAGCTCGCGGCATCGGCCCGGCAGAACGCACGCAAAAACGACAGGACAGAGAGCATGGGCCACCGGAGGCATCTTTTGCGCGCCACCGGCCCGGGACGGACATTAGCAAATGGACAGGCTTGCTCGAACTTCCGACGTCTCGCTGGTACTGGACATCGGTTCGAATTCGCGCAAAGACCCCATACACTTCAAAGCCAACGAGGATATATGCACAAAAGAAACTCGCGTATCGAAAAAAAAGACAGAAACAAACGCGGTGAAAACGCGCCCGTTCAAAGGAACGGCAGCAGAAGCATTCGAAAAGTCAGACGCTGGGACAGCCAGGAAAACGGCGGCAGCGGCCTTGGGCGGGACATTCTCAAACTGCTGGCCGATGGCGCACAACTCAGGCGCAGAGAAATCTGCGCGGCGCTCGGCCTCGACACGCCGGAGGAAATGGAGGATGTGAGTTCCGCTCTCGCGCAGCTGCGCCGCAAAGGCCGGATCTCCTTCATCGGCCGGGTCTGGCAGCTGTGCGGGCTCAACCGGGAGAGCATCCTGGAGGCGCTGGAAGACGGCGCGCTCTCCACCCGCAAACTTCTTGCCGCCCTGGGCCAGAAAGGCGGCGTGGACGCGGACCAGGCCGACGACATGCTCCGCGAGCTGAAGCGCAGCGGGCGCATTGTCCGCAGCGGACACAAATGGAGTCTGCCGCCGGAACTGAGCGAGGCGGCCGTGCTTGAACGCGCGGCCGACGACGGAGGCGTTGATCCGGACAGACTGATCAGGCTCTTCGGCCTCGCGGGGGACAGGCATGGTCAGAAGGAACTGCAGCAGCTGCTGAAAAGGCTCGAACGCTCCGGCAGGCTCAGATTCCATCACGGCATGTACCATGCCGCAGAGAGTCCGCGCGCTTCCCGCCGCAGCGGACACGGCGCCGAACGGGACAAATGGGACGAAGCTTCCCCCATTGAGGCCCCCGGACTGGATGAAGCGTTCCCGGAGCAGACTGACGCCGCCACTGGCGCCGAATTCCCCTGGCGCCCGTCCCACCCCTCCGCGGACGGCCCTGTCGAGGGCGTGTACTGCTGCGAGCATGGCCTCGCCTTTGTCCGCATTGGTGACGAAAACGGACCTGGGCAGAGGCTTGCCGTGCGCCGCAGAACCTTCCCCCTTGTCTGCGGGGACTGCGTGCGCGTGACAGTCTGCGAGCCGGCCGGCCCGGGCAGTCCCGCGGAATGCATCGTCGATGAGGTCACTGCCTCCTCCACCCGTCCGCTGACTCTGGAAATCGGCGGCATGAAGAACAGCTGGTACGGAACGCCGCGCGGTCCCTTCCCGAAGCCCGCCCGTCCCAGGGCCAGATCCGCGGCCCGGGAATTCTGCAGATTCTTTCTCATTGAAAAGGGCTGCGGCCCGCTCAGGCCCTCGGACATTGTCGAAGCCGTCATCACGCGACGCGACGCGCACAGCATCTGGGTGAAGGTGCTGCAGCGCCGCCCTGCCCTTTCCAGCATAGCGGATCAGGAGTCATTGACCAGAATCAACCATCAGGCGCCCGGAGGCTTCCCTGACGATGTGCTGAGAGAGACGGCCGCTCTTTCCGGAGATCTTTCCCCTGACGTGACGGACAGTCGCGCGGACCTGCGCGAACTGCCCTTCGTCACCATGGACGGCGCGTCGGCCAGGGACTTTGACGATGCCGTCTGCGTGGAAAGAGTTTCCGGGGGCGGCTGGCTTCTGCGCGTGGCCATCGCCGACGTGAGCCACTATGTGAAGCCTGGCACCCCTCTGGACAGGGAGGCGCTGGCAAGAGGCAATTCCTGGTATTTTCCCACCTCCGTGGCCCCCATGCTGCCGGAACGGCTCTCCAACGACCTCTGCTCCCTTGTCCCGGACCGGGACAGACTCGTGGTCTGGGCGGCCATGGACTTCTCGCCTTCAGGGCGGATGCGGCGGACTTCCTTCGGCACCGGGATCATGCGCTCCGCCGCGAGGCTGACCTACGACGGAGCGAAAAGCCTTGCCCTGGACAGGGACGAGACGGCTCTTGCCGCCTTCGCGGGCGCCAATCCCCGCGCATCCGAGATCCTTTCCATGCTGGACGCGGCCCTGGAGCTCTACCGCGTTCTGGCAAAGGTCAGGCGGGACAGGGGCTCGCTGGATTTCGATCTGCCCGAGCCTGAAGCCGAATTTGACGGACAGGGACACATCACAGGACTGTTCAGGGCCGACCGCCACGACATGCACCGTCTGGTGGAGGAGTTCATGATTGCGGCCAACGAGGCCGTGGCCGTCTTCCTCGGCAAAAGTGAAATTCCCTTCCTCTACCGCGTGCATCCTGCCCCCGAAGGCGACAAGCTGGAAATGTTCAGAAGACAGCTTGCGAGCTGCGGACTTATGCCGAAGGGGCGGGCGCCCGACTCCATGAACCTTCCCGAGCTGCTCCGCGGCTTTGCCGGGACGCCCGGCGAGTACGTCTTCAACAGGCTGTGCGTGCGGACCATGTCCCAGGCCCGTTACTCCGGGAACAATATCGGGCATTACGGCCTGGCCTCCGAGGCCTACTGCCACTTCACCTCCCCCATACGGCGCTACGCGGACCTTCTGGTGCACAGGGCGCTCAAGCTCGCCCTCGGACTCGGGCCCGGTCCCGTCCCTTCCGGCAGACGGCTCGAGCGCGTGGCGGACATCATCAACACGCAGGAGCGGGCGGCCATCGAATGCGAGCGCGAAATGAACAAGCGCATTGCCTGCATGTGGATGAGCCGCCAGCCCCGCGGCACGGTCTGGAAAGCCACCGTCTCCTCGGTGCAGCCCTTCGGCGTCTTTGTGGAGCTCGACGATGTGCCGGTCGAGGGACTGGTGCATGTGCGCGATCTGGGCAATCACGGCTGGATGGAGTATGATCCCTTTCACGATTGCCTGACGGATGAGTTCAGCGGCAGAAGCATAGCCGTGGGAACCCATCTCGAGGTTTCGCTGAGCAGCCTTGATCCTGTGACCCTGTACATCAACTTCAGGACAAGCCGCTTGGAGCAGTACCGGCCGTCTGAAGGCGGGCGCCGCAAAAAGAGCGGGGCAGCCAGGGAAGGACGGCACAAAAAGCACAGATAGGGCACCGACTGCCGTGAACGGTCCTTCTTCGGAGCGTTCGCGGCCGCCGGCGCGGCCTCCAAGGCCGCGCTGCGGCTTGCGGTACGGAGCCGAAGAAGGACTGACATGGGCATACTGGCAAGGACACAGGGCATGGGCATGGCCGCGCTGCTTCTGGCGGCAAGCGCCATCATCTCAAGATTCATGGGGCTTGTGCGCGAAAAGTTCATTTCGTGGCAGTTCGGCGCCGGATCCGAAGCCGATGTGTATTTTGCCGCCTTTGTCGTGCCGGACATCATCAACTACCTGCTGGCCGGCGGCTTCATGAGCATCACGCTCATCCCCCTGCTCTCCAAGCGCTTTGCCGAGGACGAGGCCGACGCATGGAAGTTCTTCTCGACCGTGCTCACCTGGATGACCCTGGCCGCAGTGGGCATCACCTGCATCGCCCTGGCCTTTGTCGGGCCGCTCTCCCATATCGCGGCGCCCGGCCTTGCCGAACCCCAGAGCGAGCGGCTGCAGTTTTTCATGTGCATGACGCTGCCCACGCAGATCTTCTTCCTAACCGGATCCTGTGTATCCGCCCTGCTCTTTCTGCGCAGGCAGTTCATCATTCCGGCGCTGGCGCCGCTCATCTACAACGGCTGCATCATCTCCTCCGTCGTCGGTCTGCAGCAGCTCGGCCTGGTGCAGGGCATGACCGGCTACTGCGTGGGCGTTGCCATCGGCTCGGCCATAGGCACGCTGCTGCTGCCCCTGTATA
>JAUNSE010000570.1 GCA_030539415.1 Desulfovibrionaceae bacterium | reverse complement strand
TGTTGGCGACCTTTTCTCTCGGGATTCCAGGTTCGGGTATATGTTCATCAGCAGGTACTGGAACATGAAAGTACCTGGAAAGGGCCGTTCAACTGTACGGACAATCTGCCAGTCCATAGAAGCAGCGCGCAAGAAGCATGGCAACGAATTCAATTATAAATACAAGTCTTTCTGCAGAGCTCTTGGCCGGGCGAAGAAAGTCCCTGCTGCCGACAAGGAATTCAAGTCTGTCCATGACAATATCGAGTTTTTGAAGACCTATTTCAGCAGCCTTGGGCTTGACGACAGGACTGTGCAGCGCGTCTGCAATCCCTTCTCTCTGGCCCAGCTCTACACGCTTATCGAATGCGAGGTCGATGGCTTCACGTCCGTCAGCCTTGCCGCGCATCTTGAGAACCACTGGCGCATGACGGAAGATGGCGATGGAACCGGCGCGCGCTGTTCGCGTCTGCCCGCCGACTGTGTGCGTCCTTTCGATGGCGTGCTGCGGAAACTTCTGGACAGAGTGGCGTATGAGCTGGCCAGAGAGACGTCCGAACAGCTGTTCGCAAGGGTGCCCGGCCGGAACACGGACATAGACATGTCCGTGATCATCGAATCGAACAAGTTTGCCTTCTCAGCGTCCATTGCCGATATCAAGAAGAATGCCTTCGCTCAGAAAAAGGCTGATGAAGCGGACAAGAGGCAGCTTGCCCGCTGGCAGGACAAGGATGAGCGCATCAGGCAGGCCGCAAGGGGCCTCTGCGCGTACACCGGCGCGCAGCTTGGCGAGGACGGCGAGTACGACCATATCATCCCCAGGTCGCAGACCTCCGGCATGGGAACGGTTTTCAACTCCGAAGCCAATCTCATCTATGTCTCGCAAAAAGGCAATCAGCTGAAGGGCAGCAGGCGCTATACGCTGTACGACCTGGACAAGGGCTATCTGCAGGCCGTCTTTGGGACTGCCGACACCGCCTCTGTTGAGGGGCGGATTGAAGAAACCGTGCTGCGCCTGGCCGAGACAGGAGACATTCGCTTCTTTGACCGGCTCAAGCCCGAGGAACAGGCCGCCGTGCGCCACGCGCTGTTCCTGAATGCATCCTCCGAGGCATTTGCGGCCGTTGTCAGGGAAATCAACGCCTCGAACCGCACCCGCGTCAACGGGACCCAGGCCTATATGGTTCGCGCCTATCGCGAGAAAATCTGCCGTCTGACTGCGGACTGGTGCGCGGCAAACAACAACCGGCTGTACTTCAGAAACTGCTGGAAAGTTGATGCCGAGCAGACATCCATGCTGCGAACTCACCTCGGAGAAATCGACCCCGCTCTGTTCAAGTATGAACCTCAGCCGATCGCGTCTCACAGTATCGATGCCATGTGCGCGTATGCGGTCGCCTGCGGCAATGCCGCTGCCTGCGACCTCATAGGAGGTGACCCGGATTTCTCGAATGCGGAGTCCTACACTGCCGACGCCTCTCTCCCCACCCTGCATCCCGGAGAATGCAAATTTATTAACGTCAGAGCGCGGGACGCGTCACAAAAGACGGACTTCTTTGCGAAGCCTGTCTTCAAGGAAGGCATACTGAGCGAGAACTTCCTGCATATCCTTGAAAAGAACGGCAATGTCTACGTGGGCTTCACTGTGCCGGGCGGCAGCGGCGACAACGGCAACTGCATTCAGGTTGCCGGGAAGGACCCCACGCAGCTGCTCAAGGATATCGAGGCGTATCTGGACAGAGAGGTTG
>JAUNSE010000053.1:2818-9203 GCA_030539415.1 Desulfovibrionaceae bacterium | reverse complement strand
CCGGAGAACTCATGCAGAGGCTGCTGCAGCTGGGAGCCCTTCAGGGAGAAGCGGTCCATCAGGTTGTCCTTGATGGAGACGTTCGCTTCGGAGAAGGCGAGATTGGCCTTCTCGGCCTCGATCTGGGTGGCCAGAGGCTTCATGATGAGAGCCTTGTTCTTGGCGGGGCAGACATCGGCGCAGGAGCCGCAGCCGAGGCAGTCCTCGGCGTAGACCTGCATGCGGAACTTCATGCCCTTGACTTCCTTGCCCTTGGCATCGACCGTCACATAGGTCTCGGGAGCGCCTTCGAGCTCTTCCTCGGTGGCGATCACAGGACGGATGGTGGCATGGGGGCAGACGAAGGAGCACTGGCAGCACTGGATGCAGCTCTCGGGCTGCCATTCGGGAACCAGAATGGCCACGCCGCGCTTTTCGCAGGCAGCGGTGCCGGACTCCATGATGCCGTCGGGAGCCATGGCGGACACGGGCAGCTTGTCGCCGCGCTGGGCCAGAATAGGACGCACGACGGAGGCCACGTATTCGCTGTCGTTGTCATGGGAGACCACGGCGCCTTCGGTGGTGGTGGCCCAGGACTCGGGGTAGTTCACCTCGACCAGAGCGTTCATGCCCTGATCAACGGCGGCGATGTTCATGTTGACGATCTTGTCGCCCTTGCTGCCGTAGGTCTTCTTGATGGATTCCTTCAGCAGTTCGACAGCGCGCTCGAAGGGAATGACCTGGGCGAGCTTGAAGAAGGCGGTCTGCATGATCATGTTGATGCGGCCGCCGAGACCCACTTCCTGGGCAACCTTCACGGCGTCGATGTTGTAGAACTTGAGGTGCTTCTTGGCGATGATGTTCTTCATCGAGGCAGGAAGCTGCTTCTCCATCTCCTCGAGGCTCCAGTCGGAGTTCAGCACGAAGGTGCCGCCGTCCTTGATGCCGTCCAGCAGGTCGTACTGGGTCACATACGCGGCCTTGTGGCAGGCGATGTAGTCGGCATGGGAGATCAGGTAGCAGGACTGGATGGGCTTGTGGCCGAAGCGGAGATGGGAAACGGTGAAGCCGCCGGATTTCTTGGAGTCGTAGGCGAAGTAGGCCTGAGCGTACATGTCGGTGTTGTCACCGATGATCTTGATGGCCTGCTTGTTGGCGCCCACGGTGCCGTCGGCGCCGAGGCCGAAGAACTTGCACTGAATGGTGCCTTCGGGCACGGTGTCGAGTTCCTGCTCAACGTCGAGGGACAGGTTGGTCACATCGTCGTTGATGCCCACGGTGAAGTGGTTCTTGGGCTGCAGGGCCAGCATGTTGTCGTAGATGGCCTTGACCATGCCGGGGGTGAAGTCCTTGGAGCCGAGGCCGTAGCGGCCGCAGACCACGTCCGGAAGAGGACCGCGGCCCTTCTCCTTGAGGACGGTGCACACATCGAGGTACAGGGGCTCGCCGAGGGAGCCGGGTTCCTTGGTGCGGTCGAGGACGGTGATTTTGCGCACGGTGGCGGGCAGAGCCTTGAGGAAGTGCTCGGCGGAGAAGGGACGGTACAGGTGCACGCGCACCAGACCGATCTTCTCGCCCTGGGCAACCAGGTGCTGCAGGGTTTCGTCGATGACTTCACAGGAGGAGCCCATGCTGATGATGACGCGCTCGGCGTCCGGGGCGCCGGAGTATTCGAACAGGTGGTGAGGACGGCCGGTGATGGCGGCGACCTTCTTCATGTTCGCTTCAACAATGGCGGGCACAGCGTCGTGGAAGGCGTTGCCGGCTTCGACGTTCTGGAAGTAGATGTCGGGGTTCTGGGCGGTGCCGCGGATGTTGGGATGGTGCGGATTCATGGCGCGGTCGCGGAATTCGGCAACAGCTTCCCAGGGCACCAGCTTCTTGATGTCCTCGTAATCGATCAGCTCGATCTTCTGGATTTCATGAGAGGTGCGGAAACCGTCGAAGAAGTGGAGAACCGGCACGCTGGAATCCAGAGCGGAGAGATGGGCAACCAGGGCGAGGTCCATGCACTCCTGAACGGAACAGGAGCACAGCATGGTGAAGCCGGTCTGGCGACAGGCCATGACGTCCTGATGGTCGCCGAAGATGGACAGAGCGTGGCTGGCCAGGGCGCGGGCCGAAACATGGAACACGCCGGGGAGAAGCTCGCCGGCGATTTTGTACATGTTCGGGATCATCAGCAGCAGGCCCTGAGAAGCCGTGTAGGTGGAGGTCAGAGAGCCGGCGGCCAGCATGCCGTGCACGGCGCCGGCGGCGCCAGCCTCGGACTGCATTTCACGCACGGCCACTTTCTGGCCCAGAATGTTCTTGACACCCTTGGCAGCCATCTCGTCGACCACTTCACCCATGACGGAAGAGGGGGTGATGGGGTAGATAGCGGCGGTTTCGGACATGGCATACGCGATCCACGCGGTCGCGTTGTTGCCGTCCATTGTTTTCATTTTGGCCATGATATCCTCCTGAGAGAGATAGAGACGATACTGTTGCGCGCTTATCTTGTGAAACCATGGGGTTTCGGACAATGAGACCGATTCGTTGCCGGGAAGGTCGGTCCGGATGCCTTGCCCAGATAAAGATGGGGCACCCCTAACACGAAATTGATTGATTGAACAGTGGAAAAGTAAAAAAATTATATTTATTTGCTAAGGTATTGAAATCTCATACTATCTGTGAAAAAGAGAACTTTTTGACTGCAATCATTGACTTTTTGGGCCGGAACCCGCCCGGTGCACGGGGAGTCTACATATTTTTGTGACAAAAGGCAAAGCCTGACAGCAAGAAATTCTGCTTGGGATAACAAGGCGTAAAGTGGCCGTGGAGAGGAGAAAACAGAAATTTTGCCTCCGCTTTGTGAAAAGAGTCACTACATATGATATCAATAATTATTTCTAATGAAAAATTTTCAATTATAAAAAATTAATTTTTTTGATTAGGTATAATAAAATGTTAATGGACAATAAAAAAATATTATAAATAAAAATTAAAAAATAATTTAGATTCTAATAATGCTTTAAAAAGTATTTCTTATAGATATAGATATTTGTCTTTAATTTTATTTTTCAAAATATTAATTATATATTTTTATGTATTTATAATACTGAAATATTGGTAAATACTGATATTGCAAATAAATCTATGCTGTTCTCGGTGATGTAATAACCGGAACAGGCGGGAGGGAAGGGTGTTTTGTGAAGAATGCAAAAAGGCCCTCTGCGTCAGCAGAGGGCCCGGACATTCTTTCGGCCGCACATTGCGCGGTCAGCGGATGGCAGGAGCCGGATGCGGGCTAGATGGAACCCCCGATCTTCAGCACGGACTGCATGCCGCCCATGGATTCGACAATGTCGGTGATGCCGTGGCGGGAGAGCACCAGTGCCGCGTCATAGGCGCGCAGACCGGTATTGCAGATAAGGGCCACGGGACGGTCTTTGGGGACTTCGTTCCAGCGGGTCTGAATGGCTTCCAGAGAGAGGGCATGCCATTCGGGATGGACGGCCTGCACGGCCTCGGCAGCCTTCTGGGGCCTTGTGTCGATGAAGAAGACGTTGTTGCTTTCGCGGTTCTTCCACAGTTCGAGGAATTCTCCGGCCGTCATCATCCTGATTCTGCCGGCAAGCACATTGTCGGCCACGTTGGCCACAACGTTCACGACATCCATGGCTGCGGCGAAGGGCGGAGCGTAGGAGATTTCCAGCACGGAGATGTCATCCACCGTGGGTCTGGCAAACTGAAGGGTGGCTGCGACCGCGTCAACGCGGGCCTTGAGGGAATCGCCGTCGGTGCAGGCGCCCTGCAGGCCGAGCACGCGGCGGGTGCCCTTCTCGACCACGATTTCCAGCGTCATCATGCTCTTTTCGGGATAGAAATGCGCCTTGTCGAGCTGCTCGACGCTGACGGCGATGGCGTCATACCCCTCTCTGCGGGCGCCCTCCACGGTGAGGCCGACACCGCAGAAGGACATGTCGAAGAGCTTGACGGCCCAGGTGCCCACATAGCCGGGGAAACTCGCCTCTCCGCCGGCCAGCTGCGTGCCGATGACACGGCCCTGGCGGTTGGCCATGCTGCCGAGAGGCAGGTAGCCGGGCTTGCCGGTGATGAGATTTTTGATGGAGCAACAGTCGCCGCCGGCATAGATGTCCGGATCGCTGGTCTGCATGTGCTCGTTCACCACCACGGCGCCGCGGCTGGTCACTTCCAGACCAGCCTCGCTGGCCAGCTGGCCGTTGGGGATGAAGCCGATGGAGTAGATGACGAGCTGGGCCTCGATCTCGCGCTTGTCGGTGACAACTCTGGCGACCTTCCCGTCGGCGCCCTCAAGGCGCAGCACCTTTTCGCCGGTGAAGACCTGGACGTTGTGGGCAGTCAGGTCGTGGGCGGCCATGCCGCTGACCGAGGCGGACAGCACGCCGGGCAGCACCTGGTTCATCATTTCGACAACGGTGACGTTGACACCCCACATGTCGGCCATGGCCACGGCCGCCTCAAGGCCGATGAATCCGCCGCCGACCACCACGGCGCTGGTGACCGCGCTGCCTTCCATCTGCCTGCGGATGTCGTCGGCCGCCTCAAGCTTGGTGAGGGTGAAGACGTTGGCCAGGTCCGCGCCCGGAATGTCTGGCTTGCGGGGACTTGCGCCGGTGGCGAGCACCAGCTTGTCGTAGGGATGGACGCTTTCCTCGCCCGTGAGCAGATTGCGGGCCGCGACGGTCTTTGCCTGACGGTCGATGGATGTCACCCTGGTGTTGGTCTTCACGGTGACGCCCTTCATTTCGGCGAAGAACTTGGGATCGCGCACCGTGTGGTAGGGTGTGGAGCAGAGGTCCTTCACATTCTGGATGTCGCCGCCCACGAAGTAGGGGATGCCGCATCCGCCGTAGGAAATGAGGGTGTTTTCATCAAACAGGGTGACTTCCGCCGCGGGGTCAAGACGTTTGCAGCGGCAGGCAGCCTTGGGTCCGAGCGCAACGCCGCCGATGACAATGATTTTCTGGGGCATGGACAACTCCTTGAAACACTTCTGAGAGTTCCTGAATACGCTGAAAGGTCCGGGCCGGTCCCCGGAGGGGGATCTAGCGGCTGCGGAACTGGCGTTTGTCGCCAATGCGCACGGTGTACCGTTCCTGGTCCAGATATTCGAGCAGGGCAATGAGATACTTGCGGGAAAGGCCGAAGATCTGCTTCATGTCGGTCACGGTCAGGTCGTCGTGGGTCTCGAACCACGCGGCCACGCTGGCCAGAACCTTTTCGAAGGCCTGAGCAGAATAGAACAGGCCGTCGCGAACCCGCACAAGGTCTCCGTCGGCCAGCAGGACCTTGAGTATGGGGGCGGCTTCCTTCTCGGTTGCGCCGAGGTCGGCAAGAACATCCTTGTAATTCGGGGGAGTGATTCCTCCGGCGGCGTGAGCGGCCAGGATGTCGTCACACAGCTTCTGCTGCCTCTTGTCCAGCACAACACTGTGGCCGGACAGCCGGAGAAGCTCTCCGCTCGCCGCAAGGCGCCCCTCGCCGAGCAGCGTCTCGAAGACCCTGGACACCAGCTTCGGCGGCAGAGACTTCGCCCAGCCGGTTTCCAGGACGCCGCGGGCAAAGCCGGCGCGCAGCGGATCCTTCGCATGCACTTCGCCGGCTCTGGCAAGGCAGGCCGAGCACAGTGCGGAAAACTCGGCGCCGTCGACCCAGGCCTGGCTCTCGCGGTCGAAGCAGACAGCCTTCTTCTGGGAGGACAGGGCCTGCAGCGCTTTCTCAAGCCGCTTCTTCGCAAGGCCCGTCAGCACCCGCAGAACAGCCAGAGAGGCTCCCTGTGCGCCGCGCAGGGCAATGACGCCGGCCGTCAGGTCGGCATCGGCCGCGGCGTTCTTCTGCTCGGCCAGGCCGGGCAGGCCCGCAAGCAGCTCGAGTTTCGCCTCCCGCTTCGGGTCCTTGGCGCGTATCTGCGGCGGCAGCGGGCTCACCAGCAGACCGCCGGCCACGCAGCGAAGCGGCGATGCCGCCCGCAGAACGCAGTGATCGCCGAAAATGCCGGCAACAGGGGTTTCGAAGCGCAGTTCGGCCAGGGCTGTTTCGCCCGGGGCGAGCCTGTTCCGGTCGTAGAGGACGACGCGGGCAAGCGATTCGAGCGTGCCGTGGTGAAAATGGATCTCCGTACGGCTGCGCACGGATATGGGCGAGTCCTTGAGGCAGGAAAGGCGCACGATCCAGCGGTCGGAGGGGAACAGGCTGCCGGGTCTGGCAAGCACGTCGCCCCTGTGTATGTCCGCCACTTCAAGGCCCTGCAGGTTGGCCGCGCAGCGTTCGCCGGCCAGAGCCTCCTCGCTCGGCTGCTCGTGACGCTGCAGGGTGCGAATGTGCGTGGCCAGTCCGCCGGGCATGATGACGGCGTCCTGATTCGCCTCGATGCGCCCGG
>JAUNSE010000053.1:0-2808 GCA_030539415.1 Desulfovibrionaceae bacterium | reverse complement strand
AATGACTGTGCCGGTCACAATGGTGCCGAAACCCTTGAGGGAGAAGATGCGGTCCACGGGCAGCCGGAAGACGTCCGTCCTGCTTTCGGGCACAAGCGCGTGCACGCAGGAGGCGATATGGCTTTTCACCGCGTCCAGACCCTGACCGGTGACGGCCGAAACGGGGAAGATGGGGCAGTCGGCCAGGAAGGAGCCCTGCAGGTATTCCGCAATGTCCGCCTGAACAAGCTCGAGCCAGTCACTGTCCACCATGTCGCATTTGGTCAGAACCACAAAGCCCTTTCTGATGCCCAGCAGCGTGCAGATGTCCAGATGCTCCCTTGTCTGCGGCATGACGCCCTCGTCCGCCGCGATAACCAGCATGACCAGGTCGATCCCGGCCGCGCCGGCCACCATGTTTTTGACAAAGCGCTCGTGTCCGGGCACGTCGATGATGCCCAGACGCTGTCCGTCGGGCAGGTCCATCCAGGCAAAGCCCAGTTCAATGGTTATGCCTGTGAGGGCCTGGACAAGAGTGGTTTTGCCGTGGTCGATATGGCCTGCTGTACCGAGAATGAAGGGCATGGCGGCTCCTGCGCGGCGGCGCGGCCCGGCTGCGGGCAAAAGCCCGGCCGGCCTCAGGAACGCGCGCCGCGGAATGGTGAAAAGATGGTCCGATACTAGCCCGAAGGCGGTATCATGGCAACAAAGCGGACTGCTTGTCTTGATGCGGCAGCGCTTTCGCGCGTCCTGGACGGACGGCTAGAGCGAGGTCAGCCACTCCTCGGCCTCGTCGATAAGGGCCTTGGGCGTGGATGCGCCGGCAGTAAGGCCCACTGTGCGCCTGCCGGCAAAGTCAGCTCCGGAAAGCTCGCGGATGGATTCCACGTGGTACGTTGCAATGCCGCTTTCGGCGGCCAGACCGGCCAGTCTCCGGGTGTTGCCGCTCTGCCGGCCGCCGACAACCACCATGGCCTCCACGCCGGTCGCAATGGAGCGGGCCTCCTTCTGGCGTTCCCCGGTCGCATCGCAGATTGTCGCGAGTACGGTCAGTCTTGGCAGACGGCTTTCCAGATATGCGCGTATCTCGGTGAAAAGGCCCGCGTCCTGCGTTGTCTGCGAAGCCAGCACCCAGGATTTCTCCGGGCTGAGTTCCAGTTCCTGCAGGGACTTCAGGTCGGCAAAGACGAACTTGTCGCCGTGCGCATAGGAGACGAGCCCCCGCACTTCAGGATGGTCGGCCTCGCCGAAGAGCAGCAGGGCCGAGCCGTCCTCGGTGGCCCGGGCAATGGAGGTCTGAGCCTTTTTCACCTTGGGACAGGTGGCGTCCACAATGGCGGCTCCGCAGGCGTGCAGATCGGCCTCCACTTCCCTGGTGATGCCGTGGGCGCGGATGACCACGACATCCCTGTCCGTCACGGTGGAGGTGTCCTTCAGACAGGTGACGCCCCTGTTTTCATAGTCGGCCAGGACCTGGGGATTGTGGATGATGGGGCCCAGCGTGCACAGACGCCTGTCCGGGTGGGAGGCATACTGCCTGATGGCGTTGTCCAGCTTGTGCAGGGCCAGGCTGACCCCCATGCAGAAGCCGGCCGTTTTGGCGCGATGTACTAGCATGACGTGTATCCTGCAAATGCGGCTGTCGGTTGTTACGAGCCTGACTCAGGCCCGGAATTCGGTGCCTCGGGAGCATTCTGCTCCCCCTCGAGAAATTCGGCGAGTATGCCGTCAAGTTCGGTGAAGCTGCGGCACTGGCACAGCTGCTGGCGCAGCCTGCGTATGCCGGGAAAGGTCCGCACGTAGCGCGGAACAATGCTGCGCAGTCTGAACAGCGCGTTCTCCTCGCTGCCGTAGCGGGTGATGAGGTCCATGTGACGGCGTATCATTCCCCGCAGGTCCGCCCTTGTCCTGTCTGGCAGCGGGCGGCCATGGAACAGGGCCAGATGGTCGTCGAAGATGGCCGGATTGGTCAGGGCGCCTCGGGCGTACATGACGCCGTCGACGCCTGTCTGCTCGAGGCAGCGCATGCCGTCCGCGGCGGAAAGCAGGTCGCCGGAGGCAATGACCGGGATGTCCAGAAGCTCCTTGGCTCTGGCCAGCTCCTCCCAGCGGGCCTGTCCGGAAAAGCCCTGCCGGGCCGTGCGCGGATGCAGGGTGATGAGGCCTGCGCCGGCATCCTGCAGGCGCAGGGCCACATCCAGCCAGTTCATGCTGTCCTCGCCGATGCCGAGGCGCAGCTTGAAGGTGACATGGCCGGGCTCGGCCGCCCCGATCATGGCCCTCGCGCAGGCCAGCGCGTTGTCCGGATCCTTGAGTATGGCCGAGCCGGCGCCCTGGCGGGCAACCTTCGGCACGGAGCAGCCCATGTTCAGGTCGAACCAGGCAAAGCCCTTCTCGCGCAGCATGGTCACGGCCCTGCCGAGGATGTCCGCCTCCGCGCCGAACAGCTGCACCACCAGGGGCGTGTCGCAGAAATCTGTGGCAAGCACGCGCCAGGTTTCATGGCTTCCGTATTCAAGACCCTTGGCGCTGACCATTTCGGTGACACAGACCGCCGCGCCGTATTCGCGGCAGAGCACGCGGAACGGCAGATCCGTGTAGCCGGCAAGCGGAGCGAGCCAGGGGCTGCCTCCGCCGAGAGGCAGTTTGGCGGGCTGCGGAGAAATATTCCAGTCGGGCATGTGGCGGCGATGCGGCATGAGTGGGCGGCTCCGGAAAAGACTGAAGGGGTTTGCGGGCAGTTGAAAGGGCTTGCGGCTCTGCGTGGAAGGTCAGATATACGCTTTTTGCGGCCCGAGTGAAAGTGTGGCAAGGTGCGCGCGAACGATG
>JAUNSE010000569.1 GCA_030539415.1 Desulfovibrionaceae bacterium | reverse complement strand
ATTTGAACCTACGACCTTCGGGTTATGAGCCCGACGAGCTACCGAACTGCTCCACCCCGCGACAACTGAGAAAACCTGTATATCCCTGCCAGAGAACTTCGTCAAGAAAAAAATCCAAATTTTTCGATTTTTTTCATTTTTCTTTCAGGCCAGTCTTTTTCAGGGCGCACGGGCCGTGCACCGGCAGGCGGGAGCCGTTCCGATACAGTGAAATTGTGATGCAATCCCCGGCTTTAAATTCCCGTTTTGTTCTCCTATACTTCTCCCTGCATCTGCCGGCTGATCTCCGCCGGCAATGTCACGCGGCATTTTCCCACGGGCACACATATCCTCGGAGTTCACTGTATGAGCAATCTGCTCGAAACATCCGGCTCACCAACGTACGCCGACATTCAGGGCATACCGGAGCATTCTGTCTCGCTGATGACCAGAGCAAGCCGCGGCAGGGCTCTGCGCGTGGACGACTATCTCTTCTACACGGGCGCGGACTGGATTATCGGCATAGGCTACCCGCTGGAGGGCGAAGTCAGTCCCGATGCCTTTCAGGCCGCCCTGCGCAAGGCCGTGAGTCAGACAGGCAGCACTGACATCCGTGTGGCCGCACCCAATCTGTCCGGCGACATGGCGTCGCATATCACGAAAGAGGACGTCTATTACGTGCTGGCCACGGACAAGCCCGTTCCCTCCCGTCTGAAAAATGTCGCGGCGAAGGCCGGAACAGAACTCCGCCTGGAGGCAGGCACTGTTTTCACGCCTGCCCACCGCCGCCTGTGGGCCGAATTCACGCGCAAATCCGGCCTTCCTCCCAATGTGCAGGCCCTGTACGGCTGCGTGGAGGAGATGCTGGCCGCTCCGGACTGCGAACTGGTCCTGCTCAATGCCTGGATGGCGGACGGAAGCCTCGCGGCCTGCCTTGTCATCGACGAATTCATGCCCCGCTTTGACACCTATCTGGTCGGCGCTCATTCAAAGGAGCACTATGCGCCTCATGCTTCGGACGCCCTGTTCCATCTCATGGTGGAGAGGGCCAGAAAAAGAGGCAAGCCCTATATTCACCTGGGGCTTGGCGTCAATCAGGGCATAGCCCGCTTCAAGCGCAAGTGGGGCGGCATCGCGGCGCTGCCCTATGTCGAGGCCCGGTGGCGAGAAAGCGGCAGAAAGACCTCGGTCAATGTCATTCTGCAAAGCATGAACGCCAGCCTGGACCCGAGCATGGACGAACGAGAGCTCATGCTGCACGACCTGGCCCAGCGCCCCTACCGAATGCTGTGGCGGCTGGAAAAGAACGGCAGGGTCTCCTGGATAGGCGGGACAGCCCACTTCTTCTGCAAATCCTTCGAGAAATCCTTCCGCCGACTTTTCAGGGAAGTGGACACGGTTCTGTTTGAAGGGCATCTCGATGAAGGCAGTCTCGAATCCGTGGCTCTGGCCGGCAAGCGCGCTCCGGACCCCGAGTCCTGCCTCCATGACCTTCTGACCGAAGAGGAGCGCCGCCGGCTGGAACGCATGGTGCGCGGCCCGGAAGGCCCGTTCTGGCGCTTTCTCAACATGGAGGCGGAGAACAAGGCCGATGTGCGCTGGCACCTTCGCCGCACCCAGCACTGGTACTGCTTCTTCGCATTGTGGTGCGCCTTTCTGGAGCGCTACGGCTGGCGCTACTCGGTGGACCTCGAGGCCTGGCGCGTGGCCCATTCCATGGGCAAGCACGTGCTGGCCATGGAGGATATAGAGGAG
>JAUNSE010000568.1 GCA_030539415.1 Desulfovibrionaceae bacterium | reverse complement strand
TGTATGGGGGCGCGGCTGCCCTGGGCCTCCTCGACCGCGCTGATGATGCGGGCCAGCGTGGAGTCGCGGGCCTCGGACTGCACCTCGAACTCGAAGGAGCCGGACTCGTTGATGGTGCCGGCGTAGACCTGCGCGCCGGCCTCCTTCTCGACGGGCATGCTCTCGCCGGTGATGGGCGCCTGATTGACGGTGGAATGGCCGGAGAGGACAATGCCGTCCAGGGCGATCTTCTCGCCGGGGCGCACGCGCACGCGGCTGCCCACGGCCACCTCGCGCACGTCCACCTCCTGCCAGGAGCCGTCCCCGCGCAGCACGGTGGCTGTCTGGGGAGCCAGGGCCAGCAGTTCCTTGATGGCGTTGCGGGCCCTGTCCAGAGCCTTGGCCTCGATGGCTTCGGAGATGTTGAAGAGCACCATGACCATGGCCGCTTCGGGATACTGGCCGATGATGACGGCGCCGGTGACGGCCACGGACATGAGGGCGTTCATGTTGAGCGCCATGTTGCGGATGGAGAGCCAGCCCTTCTTGTAGGTGGCGACACCGCTCAGGGCGATGGCCAGAACCGCGCAGATCAGGGGCAGCACCTCCAGGAAGGGGAAGCCGGCGACGCTCCAGGAGGCCATGTCCAGCCCGAAGGGCTTCGCCCCCCACTCGTGGGCGAGTTCAGCCGCTTCGGCCAGGCCCGCCAAAAGCGTCGCCAGGGCCAGCCTCTTCCACGGAATCTTCGGCTCGGGCACGGCACTGCCGGCGCTTTTGTCGGCCAGCAGGCGGGCGCCCATGTTCAGGGAGGCCAGCGCGGAGGAGATGGCCGGCAGGATGGAGAGATCGTGCGTGACGGTCAGGGTGCGCTGCAGGAGATTGAATTCAAGGCCGGCTATGCCCCGCACGTCCTTCAGCTTCGCGCGGATGAGCTTCTCCTCCTCGGGGTAGCACATCCCGGCCACGGAGAAGACCGTGGTCGTGTTGCGGCAGATGGCCTCGGGCGCCATGTCGATGGCGTTCAGGGCATCCTCGATGGGCCTGGTGGAGGGCAGGGTGTGCTCGACGGTGAGCACGCGCTGCATGAGATTGAACTCAAGATGCGTGATGCCGGGCACTGTGGCCAGCTTCTTGCGGATCAGGGCCTCCTCCACAGGGCAGTCCATGTTCATGATGCGGTAGATGGCCCTGGTGTCCGAGGCCTCGCCCAGGGAGGAGTAGTCGAGTTCCGGCGCCTCCTCTTCATGGCAGGCGCAGACGCAGCCGCAGCCCGGAGTGTAGGACTCGACGGCCTCGGGCGGCATTTCCAGGCTTTTAAGGGCATCCACCAGGGGGCAGGTGCATTCGAGGCTGTGCTCGACAAGCAGGACGCGCTGCTCAAGGTCGAAGGTGAGCTCCTTCACACCCTCCATGGCGGACAGCCTGTCGCGGATGAGCTTCTCCTCCACGGGGCAGTCCATGGCCTCTATATGGAAGATGGCCAGAGTCGGCGAGGCAGTGACGGTTTCCGCGGCGCAGGCGTCGGGAATGTAGGTGTCCATGGCGACGGGCGGCATTTCCAGACTTTCAAGGGCATCCACCAGGGGGCAGGTGCACTCGAGGCTGTGCCCGACCAGCAGGACGCGCTGCTCAAGGTCGAAGGTGAGCTCTTTGACACCCTCCATGGCGGAGAGTCTGTCACGGATAAGCTTTTCCTCCACCGGGCAGTCCATGGCCTCTATATGGAAGATGGCCAGAGTCGGCGAGGCAGTGACGG
>JAUNSE010000567.1 GCA_030539415.1 Desulfovibrionaceae bacterium | reverse complement strand
AGTCCTTGAGGCCGTACCCCTCTAAAATCAACATTTTGGTTCAACAGAGCCAAGAAAAAAAAGAGCTCCCGCGGGTGGAGAACCGCGGGAGCTTCCCGACCGTCAGGCCGGAAGATATGGGGATGTGCCTGTCTGCCGGCTACTTCGCGGCGGACTCGGCGACCATCTTCAGATACCTGTCGGTGATGTAGGCGCCGGCGGAGGCCTTCTTCAGCTGATCGTCGCTGATGAGGCCGTTCCTGGCGAAGAATTCGGCGATCTTCGTCTCCCAGGCCTGAATCTGGCTCTGTCCCTTCGAGGTGTCGAACATGGCCAGCTGATCCTTCAGGTCAAAGACGGGATGGCTCTTCAGGTCGTAGAGGGCCAGAGACTTGCTGTAGTTCTTGCCGGCCCACTGCAGGAAGAAGCGCTGGTAGTCGGCGGCCAGCTCTTCGGGATCGGTGGTCTGGATGGTGTCCACGGCGCGCAGGTAGATGGCGAGGAACTTGGCGGTCACTTCGGGATTGGCTTCGGCGTACTTGCTGTCGGCCACAAGCAGGGTGGGGGCGGCAGCGTCGCACTTCTTCAGGCTGGAGACGATAACCCAGCCCTGATCGGCGCCCACATAGAGATGGGGGGAGCGCAGGGCCACGCCGTCGCCCAGATTGTTCTCGAAGGCCACCAGAGCCTGGGACTGATTCATGTCCTTGACGACCACATCGCTCAGCTTGAGGCCAAGGGCTTCAAGCCAGGTGCCCAGCGCGTAGTGGGCGGAGGACATGGTGGTGGTCACGAAGGTCTTGCCCTTCATCAGCACGGGCGTGCCCATGACATCGGGATAGAGCGGATTCTCGCCCTTGTGGTCGGGGATGTAGCTGTTCTTGCGCACCAGCACGGCGTTGGTCAGGGAGGCGTCGTTGGCGACGGCGATGACGGAGATGTCATTGTCCAGGGCGCCCAGCATGCCGGCAACGCTGCTCACGCCGGCAAAGGCCCAGGCGCTCGTCTCGCGGGCCTTCATGATGTCCTTGCCGGAGTTGAAGAAGCCCAGCTCGATGTCGAGGCCGGCTTCCTTGTCCCAGCCCTTCTGCTTGGCGTACCACATGAGGAAGGTTTCGTGCTCGTCCATCCAGGCGGTGGAAACCTTGACCAGGTCGGCGGCTCTGGCCGTGCTGCCGCAGAAGAGGCCGAGGATGAGGGTCAGTATGACAAAAAGAGTCGGGAGTTGTCTGGAACGCATGGGGCTCTCCATATTGAATAAGGTTGCTGAGAGAAATCCACGGAGCGATCGGATGGGGCTGCGGGCACCCCTTCGCGTTCCTGTGACCCGTCAGAAGAGGCGGGAGGAGGGACGTGCGGTCGGGACCGGGCGGGCCGTGCGCAGCAGAGAGAGCTGCGGCCTGGGCGGCGCGGTGCGGGCTTCGCGCCGCCGGTCAATCCCTTTCCGGACAGCGGGACCATGTCCTGCGGGGGAGTTCCGATATCGGGAAAGTAATCAAGCGTGCTGTATATAGCGCCTCGGACATGTTATGGCAATACTCAGATTGAAATTTCTTTGCTTCTTCAAGATTTTCTTTGGCCATGTTCTCATGGTGCGCGCAATTTAAAATATGTTTTTCAGACATGCTTTTGCATGATTAAAGCGGGTGATTTTTTGGACAAGCTGAACGCGCAAACTTTGCAGCCGATCAATGTTAAAATACAGTGCGCCCATATATTGCATTTTTGCGTCAATACAGTGAAGCTTGTCTTGCTATA
>JAUNSE010000052.1 GCA_030539415.1 Desulfovibrionaceae bacterium | reverse complement strand
GTTCGGGCTTCTTCTCCTGCTTCTTGGGGATGACGGCCTCTTCCTTGGGTTCGGGCATGGGCTTGGGAACAGGCTGGATCTCGGGCTTTCTGGGCTCCTCCTTCATCATCGGCCTGTCTTCGGCAGGCGCGGGGTCGGGAGCGACCATGGTCTCCTCTCTGGCGCTGGCCGCCACCTCGGCGCGCTGGGCCGGAGGCGTGGGGGCGGGCTCGCCCTGACCGGGCTCGCCCATATGGCCCAGTATGGGAGAGGGAGTCTTGTTGCCCCCCGGATCGCCCTCCACCAGACTGATGAGAACGGGCTGCTCCAGATTGATCAGCGGGTCGCCCACCGGCCACAGCCAGAGGAGCAGAATGCCCGCCACATGGAGGCACAGGGACAGTATATATGATGCCAGAGGCATGGTCTCTTTGTCCTCTACTTCCTTCCGGGGGCCGCCTTGGCCGCGGCCGCGGCGGTCTGCATGCTTTCGGCCACAACGCCGAGCTTCTCTATGCCCACGGCCTTGATGCGTCCCATGACATCGACGACAATGCCGTAGGGCACCTCCTTGTCGGCCTGCAGAAAGAGCGTCTTGTTCTTGTCCTTGACCAGGCTCTTGAGATAGCCTTCAAGCTGCTCGAGATCGTCCACCCTGTACTGATCCAGGAAGATGGCTCCGTCACGGCGCACGGTCAGCATCATGTGGTCGGCGTCGGTGGGAAGGACCTCGACCTGCTTGCTCTGCGGCAGATTAACGTCCAGGCCCTCGCTCATCATGGGTGTGGCCACCATGAAGATGATGAGCATGACCAGCATCACGTCGACAAAGGGCGTGACGTTGATTTCGGAGACAAAGCTGCCGGGTTTGGATGCTTGCATCTTCGCTACTCCGTTCTAGTACTCTGCGGAGCCTGTGGCGGACACCTTGCGATGAGCGTTCAGCTCGCGCTGAATGCGGTTCAGGAAGATGCCGGCGAAGTTGACCAGCAGCGTGTCTATCTGGGCCAGGCGGCCAAGGAAGAAGTTGAAGCCGATGGTGGCGGGCACGGCCACTGCAAGGCCTATGGCCGTGGCAACGAGGGCTTCGGAAATGCCGGGAGCCACAGTGGCCAGAGAGGCCGACTTGGACATGCCAATGGAGTGGAAGGAGTGCATGATGCCCCAGACGGTGCCGAACAGGCCGATGAAGGGGGCTGTGTTCGAGCATGTGGCCAGCACCGAGAAGGAGGCCTGCAGGCGGGAAAGTTCGGAGCCAACGCCCTGGCGGAGCGCACGGCGGACGTTGTCGACAATGACATCGGGCGTGTTGCCGAGCTCCTTGGAGCGGTTGAACTCAAGCACGCCCTTCTGGGCCACGGAATACAGCGGCGAAGCGGGGTCGGCGCCGAGCTGCTGCACGGCCTCGCGGAGATTGGCCGCCTGCTCGAACCTGTGCGTTCCGGCCGTCGCCTTTCGCCTGGCCGCGCCCAGCAGGATGGCTTTCTGAATCATCAGACCCCAGCTGCCCACGGACATGAGCAGAAGAATGACCAGAACTGCCTTTGCCACAAGACTGGCATTGGCAATCATAGTGAAAAAGTTGAATTCCATTAATAAGGCTCCCGAATGGAAGAATAAAGGCTTTGCCAGTTGCGCGGCGGATTCCGGCTTTCAGGCATCAGGCCGCCGCATGGCCGGCACAATGCAACGAAACGCGGCGCTTTTCAAGACCTGATGGCCTGTTCCGGGGCCGTCCCGCCCCGGGAGCGCTTCTGCCCGCTGCGGGATGCGAGCTAGTCCGCCGCCCGCCCGGGCGCGCCGCCTTCGGCACCCTTTTCTTCGTCCGGCAGCCTGTGCTTGTCGAACTGCCAGCGGGTCAGACCGTTGAAAATGCAGGTGCGGGCATTGCCGGTGACCGCGTACAGCGCCTTGAGCGTCTCGTCCATGCCGGAGCGGGAGGTGTGCCCGGCCGAGGGGCAGGGATTGGCCCAGACGGGCAGTTCCCAGCGTCTGGCCGCGGCCCTGATGTATTTCTTCTCCACAAGCAGCATGGGACGCACAACCCTGAGGGCGCCGCCGAAGAAGGGCTCGTTGATGGACATGCCCTCGACACGCCCGTTGCGGCAGAGATTCATGAAGAAGGTGGTGACAAGATCGTCCGCATTGTGGCCGATGGCCAGATGCGTGCAATGGTAGTGGCGGCAGAGCTCGAACAGCCGGCGGCGCCTGAGCCAGGCGCAGCGGAAGCAGGCGCTGTTGCGCCTGTTCTGCTCCGAATGTCCCTGAAGACCGTGGTCCGTCACCTCGATGTGGCCGGGAATGCCGTTGTCGGCCAGCCAGCGGGCAAGGACCATGTGATTGTCCGGATCGAAGCCGGGATTGAGGTGAATGGCGAAGATCTCGAAGGGAAAGGGAACGATGCCCTGGCGTATGCGCAGGCACTTCAGCATGACAAAGCTGTCCACGCCGCCCGACACCGCCACGGCGACCCTGCAGCCCGGCCAGAGCATGCCTGTCTGCTGCATGACCTTGCCCATGCTTCTAATGCAGGTCTCCTGGGCAAAATTCCTTTTTTCGCGCATCGTTGTTCCTCCGGATATGGCTGTGTCCCGGGGATTTCCCGGAGAGGGCGCATCCTAGCCCAAGTGCCCGTGAATTTAAAGTCTGTCCTCCTGCTGATAACTTGTGTGAAATCAATATGTTGAACAGAATTGTGCAGGAATATGCTACACTTTGATTTTCCTTGACAGACTGGGAATGAATCAAGTATTGGAGACAGTTTCATATTGGTAGACACCAATTTTTCCCTTTACCAACTCCATCCCCTTGACAGAGTGCGCGCAGTGCTTACTTCATTTGGCATGTGCGTTTCACTCAGGAGGTTTATATGGCCCGCATCACTGTTGAAGACTGCCAGGAACGCGTGCAGAACCGCTTTCTCCTCGTCCAGATGGCCATCAAGCGCGTCCGCCAGTACAGGGACGGCTATGAACCGCTGATTGAGTCCAACAACAAGCAGATTGTCACGGCCCTTCGTGAAATTGCCGCCGGCAAGGTCCTCCCCGGCAAAACCGAAAACTAGAGCCGCGGGCTTTTGCCTGTCTGGCAGCCGGATGAGACCGGCCAGATACTATCATGGAAAACAAAAGAGATTACTACGATGTTCTGGGTGTTTCCCGGAATGCCTCGCCTGACGAACTGAAGAAAGCCTACCGCACCCTCGCCCTGAAGTACCATCCGGACAGAAATCCGGACAACAAGGAGGCCGAGGAGAAATTCAAGGAGGCTTCAGAGGCTTATCAGGTTCTGAGCGACGAAAACAAGCGCGCCAGGTATGACCGGTTCGGCTTCGAGGGCGTCGACCAGAACCAGGGCTTCCAGGATGCCGGCGACATCTTCGCGAACTTCGGTGATCTCTTCGAAAGCTTCTTCGGCGGCGGGAGCGCGCGCCGCGGCGGCCCCATGCAGGGGGCGGATCTCCGCTACTCGCTGGACATCACCTTCGACCAGGCGGCCCACGGCGACGAAGTCAAGCTGACCCTGCCCCGTCACGTCCCCTGCGAAACCTGCCACGGCTCCGGAGCGGCCCCGGGCACCAAGCCCCAGACCTGCCCCCACTGCCAGGGCAGAGGCCAGATCCGCCGCAGCAACGGCTTCATGTTCTCGGCCACCATCTGTCCTTCCTGCCAGGGCACGGGACAGTATATCGCCCAGCCCTGTCCGAAATGCCATGGCGAGGGCCAGGTCATGACCACCAAGGAGCTGTATGTCCGCGTCCCCGCGGGCGTCGACTCCGGCACCCGTCTGCGCGTGCACGGCGAGGGCGAGCCTGGCATGCACGGCGGCCCTGCCGGCGACCTGTTCGTCATTCTCAACGTGCAGAAGAGCGACATCTTCGAACGCCAGGGACAGGATCTGCTGTACACGGCGGAGATCAGCTTTGTGCAGGCCGCTCTCGGCTGCCGCATCACGGTTCCCGGCCTTGACGACAAGCTGCCCATGGACATCCCCAAGGGCGTGCAGAGCGGCGCCATCCTGCGCATCCGCGGCAAGGGACTTCCGTACATAGGCAAGACCAACCGCCGCGGCGATCTGCTTGTCGAGGTTCGGGTGATCACCCCCACCAAGCTTGACGACAGGCAGATTCAGATGCTCAAGGAGTTCGAGGAGTACTCGAATTCAAAAAATGAAAGTCTGTTCAGCAAGGCCAAGAAGGCCATGGGGCTCTAGAGGTCCGGCAGACGGCAGTTCAGTGCATCATAAAAAAGGCTCCGATGACGGAGCCTTTTTTCATGTCCTGCGGTCTGCGCTCTTCCGATTCATTCGCGCCCTTCGGGGCTGCCTCCCCCCGCGGTGCCGTTCTCACGGCTTCCGGAACCGGCGGAGGACAGTCCGAAAAGCTGCGGCTCCTTTTCCAGGAGTTTTCTGGCGAGGGTTTCGAGGTCCGGCCTGTAGCTCCCGTCCGCGAGCTGCGCAGCCAGCAGCCTGAGGCGCCTGCCGCGCTCGCCCTCCACTGGGGACTGCTCGTTTCTGCTTTCGGACATGGGACGCTCCATGCTCTCCGGCTGCACAGGGTCTAGCGGATGAAGCCGCACTCCCGCGCGATGTGCAGACAGAGATCCGCCTTGTTGAGTGTGTACAGATGGATGCCCGGGGCGCCGCCGATCATGAGCTTGGAAATCATGTCCACGGCGATGTCCACGCCTCTCTTGAACACTTCCTGATTGCCGCCCTGCTTGTCCGCCTCCTCAAGCTCGAGGAAGAGCTTGCCGGGAATGGACGCGCCGCACATGGAGAGCACGCGGCGCAGGGAGGAGAAGCTCTGAATGGGCAGGATGCCGGGAATCACCGGCACGTCGCAGCCGTGGTCATGCAGCCAGTCAACCAGTTCGAAGTACTCGCGCACGTCAAAGAAAAGCTGGGTAACCACAAAATCGGCTCCGGCGCGTATCTTGGCCAGTGTATAGGCCCTGTCGTCCGCATAGGTCACCGACTGCGGATGGGGGCAGGGATAGCCGGCCACGGCAATGCCCATGTCTCCGGCCTGCAGGCGTATGTAGCGGACAAGGTCCGAGGCGTGCTTGAAGGGGCCGTCCCAGTTCCAGACCTGTCCTCTCGGCGGATCGCCGCGCAGGGCCAGCACGTTCTCGACGCCCACGTCCTGCAGGCGCGACAGATACTCGGCGAGTCCCTGCACGCGGGCGTTGACGCAGGTCAGATGGCTCATGACGCAGAAGCCCATCCGGGAAAGATGCGTGACGATATCCAGCGTTCTGTCCTGCTTGCCGCCGCCGGCACCGTAGGTGACGGAAGCAAAAAGGGGATTGAGGGCGCTCAGCTTGTCAACATTGACATAGAAATCCTTCAGCGCCGCCTCATCGGCGGGAGGGAAGAACTCCGTCGAAACAAAGGGTTTCCTCTGCTCCTTCAGTTTCTCGATGATTTTCATTGTCTTCTCCACCATAGTATATATGAAAATACACAGATTTTATCATTTCAGCATGGAGTTCGTCTTCCCAGAAATAACTGAAGGACGCACTCTATCGTCAGGAAGTGATAACATTTTGTTTTCTGTAGTTCTTTGATACGAAAAAGTCAACCAAGTGAAGCGCCTCCCTCCTGCCCCGCGCAGCCTGTCATGGGCGGCTCTGCGTTCTTTCTTGCAAAAGGCGGCCAATGGTTCTAGTCTCTTTTCATGCGTGCCCGCAAAAAGAACATGATACTGCGCATTCTGCCCGTCCTGCTGCTGGCGCTTCTCCTGCTGACGCCCCGGATTCAGGTGGCGGCAGCTGTCGCGGAGGCCGGCTCTGCAGGCATGCCCGCCCTGACGGACGCGGAAGTGTCATACGGCCCGACGGACGGAGACAGGATTCTGCCTGTCGACGGGCATGGCGCCCGCGGCAGGGACACGGATGAGAGCACGACCGAAGAGGACGGCTTCGCCTCGCGGAACAGCGCTTCCGGCGGCAGCGCCGGCAGACGCTGGCAGCAGCTCGAGGAGGGGCTCGAGTACGCCGAAATGGGGTCGGAGGATTTCCTGCTCTACGTGCTGCGGATTGACCCTGCGCACTTCTCCTTCGTCCTCTGCGCCGCAGGCAGCGGGAGCGGAGAACCCCGCACTCTGCGCGAATGGGGGGAGGACTTCAATCTCTCCGGCGCCACGAACGCCAGCATGTATCTGCCCGACGGGCTGACCAGCACCGGCTACATGCGCGACGGCGGCTATGTCAACAACAGCCGCCTGGTCCAGCGCTTCGGCGCCTTCTTTGTGGCCGAGCCCGACGATCCGGATCTGCCCAGGGCCACCATCATTGAAAAGGACAACGACATCTGGAAGGAACTGCTTCCGCATTACCGCCTTGTCATACAGAACTACCGCATGGTGAACTCGCAGCGGCGCATACTCTGGTCCCCTGGAGGCCCGCTGTATTCAATTTCCGCCGTTGCCGTCGACGGGGCGGGGAAGATTCTGTTCCTGCACAGCAGGAATCCGGTCGAGGCATACACCTTCGCCCAGCAGCTTCTGCACCTCCCCCTCAACATCCGCACGGTCATGTATGTCGAGGGCGGCGGCCAGGCCGGTCTTCTAGTCAGATCGAAAGCCATTGACAGGGAGGTCATCGGACGCAACGCCGTCGATTTTCTCGTCACCGGCAACCGGCAGGTGAAGCTGCCAAACGTGCTCGGCATCCGCCGGATGCAGTGAGCCTCCGGTGCATGTCCTTGTTCCGGGCCGCTTTTCCGGTCCCGGAATTTTTTTTGCCACACCCCTCTTGCCTTATTGATAAAAAATACTATTTTCTTTCGCGCGACACTTTACTTTTGCCCGAAAGTGTTACAGGATCCCGCCAGTTTTCCCGAGCCGGGAGGACCTGGGCAACTCACCGATTTCAGCTATATTATGGAGCTAGTATGCCAGCCAGACTTGATATTTACAAATGCGAAAAATGCGGGATGATGGTCGAAGTCCTCGAAGGAGGCTCCTGTACTCCCGAGTGCTGCGCCTCTCCCATGCAGCACATGCAGGAAGGCGCTGTTGACGCCGCCAAGGAAAAGCATGTCCCCGTGATCACCAAGATCGAGGGCGGCTACAAGGTGACCGTCGGCTCTGTCGCTCATCCCATGATTGACAAGCACTACATCCAGTGGATCGAGCTCGTCGCCGGCGAGGACAGCCTGACCCATTTCCTCAAACCCGGAGACGCCCCCGAGGCCGTCTTCAGGACCGATGCCGAAAAGGTCATGGCCCGCGCCTACTGCAACCTGCACGGCAACTGGAAGACCGAGAACTAGGCCTTTCCCCCGCGCGTCCGCGCGGCTTCAATCTCCCAATTGCGCCAATATCGTCCGGTGACGGGAGGCGGGATTCCGCTTTCTTCCCTCAATACGGATGATCCCTTCTTATTCAAGGAGTCCACCATGTACGAATGCGATGTCTGTGGCTGGGTGTACGATCCCGCCGAAAACGACAACATCCCCTTTGAAGATCTTCCTGACGACTGGGTCTGCCCCGTCTGCGGCGCCGGCAAGGAAGAATTCACCAAGCAGGACTAACTGTCCGGCAGAAGACAAATATCCATCAAGTGCCCGCAATACTTATATGCGGGCACTTGGCGTATAAAATCAAAATCATATTCGGCTACCTCCGTCCAGGGAACTAAAAGATGAAACCTGTTGAACTTGCTCAAGACACCTACTGGGTTGGCGTTGTTGATTACGACCACCACGACTTCCACGGCTATTCCATGAGCCCCGAAGGCTCCACCTACAACTGCTACGTGATCAAGGACGAAAAGAACGTCCTTATCGATACCGTGCCCGCCGGCAAGGCCAAGACGCTGCTCTGCCGCATGGCTCATGTGCTGCAGCCGGAAAAAATCGACTACCTCGTTGTCAACCACATGGAGCTTGACCACGAAGGCTCTCTGGCCGAAGTGGTCGCCGCCTGCAAGCCCGAGAAGATCTTCTGCTCCACGCTTGGTCTGAAATCCATGGCCGGCTACTACGGCAAGGAAATGAAGGACTGGCCGGTTCAGGTCGTCAAGAGCGGCGACACGATCTCTCTGGGCAAGCACACTCTGGTCTTCCAGGAGACGCGCATGCTCCACTGGCCCGACAGCATGGTGACCTACTGCCCCGAGAACAAGATCCTGTTCTCCCAGGACGCCTTCGGCCAGAACATCGCCACCTCCTGGCGCTTTGCCGACGAGCATGACCACAGCGACCTCTTCCACAGGGTGAAGGAATACTACTTCAACATCGTCCTTCCCTACTCTCCCCAGGTGCTGAAGACCCTGCCCGTCGTGGGCTCTCTCGACATCGCCATGATCGCTCCCGACCACGGCCTTATCTGGCGCGGCGACATGGTGAAGGAGATTGTGGACTGCTACCGCACCATGGCGGAGCAGAAGCCCCGCCAGAAAGCCGTTGTCATCTACGACACCATGTGGAGCTCCACCGAGCGCCTGGCCTACGGCGTCTGCAGCGGTCTTGAGGAAAACGGTGTGCCGACCACCATCCTCTCCGTCAAGAAGAATCACCACAGCGCCATCATGACCGCTCTGGCCGATGCCAGCGCTCTGGCCGTGGGCTCTCCCACGCACAACAACACCGTGCTGCCCTACATCATGAGCGCCCTGACCTATATCAAGGGCCTGCGCCCGAAGATTCTTGTGGGCGGCGCCTTCGGCTCCTACGGCTGGTCCGGTGAATCTCCGAAGATTCTCCAGGAGTACCTGGCCGAGATGAAGTGCGAGATGCCCGCCGATCCCGTCCGCGTGCAGTGGCGCCCCGGCCATGAGGCCATGGCCGAAGCCCATGAGCTCGGCAGGAAGATGGCCGAATGCCTGAAGGCAAAGTGCCAGCAGTAGTTCAGCCCCTCCTGCGGGGCTGACCGCCGGAAATTCAGTAGGTCGGCCGCTTTTGCGGCCGGCCTTTTTTCTTGCGCAGCCGGACAGCGCGCCCCGCATCCCCCGGCGGGGAGACCCGGTCGGCCGGCCGTATTGTGACGAGTGCGCCGCCCTCGACGGAAATACGGCAGGGCACTTGTGAAATTATTAACAATTATTCCGCGAAATCACGTAACATCCTCACTGCCCCTTGTGCAAACGCGGTCAGGTGTTGTATAAAGCCATCAACAGCCTTTTGAAGGAGGTTAGCATGCGCACAGCGAACTGGATGACCAGTGAACCCGTTTCCGTTCTCGCGTCGACGTCTCTGACGAAGTGTCAGAAGCTGATGAAGATGCACAACATCAGGCGTCTGCCTGTTGTTGACGATGACAACCGCGTGATCGGCATAATTTCCGAC
>JAUNSE010000051.1 GCA_030539415.1 Desulfovibrionaceae bacterium | reverse complement strand
GACGAACCCACGGGCGCTCTTGACCAGCGCACCAGCCGTCTCATCATGGACAACTTCCGCGCCCTCTGCCACAGGGGCGGCGTGGCTCTGGTCATGGTGACGCACGACGCCAAGATGGCCGAGTTCTGCGACTCCGTGTACACGCTGGAGGAAGGCGTCCTGGTCTGCCAGCGCCGCACCATTCCGGATGTGAGCACGGCCGCGGACGGCGACCTGCTGCGCGGCCCCGAGATCCGCCTGCACACGGCCATGGTTTCGGGCAACTTCCTGCGCGCCGAGGGCGAGGGCCCCAGGGCCGAGGCGCATCTGCTCCACGAGAAGGGGCTGCTCACCCATGTGGTGACCCTCAAGGGCGGCTCGCTCCTGGGCAAGGAGATGCAGACGTACTCCCTGCCCATGCCTGTCTGCCATATGGGCGGCCCCAGGGCCACTTCGGTGATGGCGGCCTACCTGAGCCCCGGAGGCGCGCGCCTGCCGCAGGAAAAGCAGCAGGACGCGGGTCTGGTCCGCAACCTGCTCAAGGGCTCGTGCTCGACCCGCTGGGCCAGGGCGCAGGCCCAGGAACTCGCCAGATGGTCCGCCGCCGAAAAGGTGGAATGCCTCTACGCCGCCGGCGGCCGCAGGGCGCCGGTGGTCTGCTGGCTCGCCTCGCAGTTCTCGGGCATTCCGTATGCCATGGAGGTGCGCGACACCGACCGCTGGCTCTCCGCTGTCGGAAAGGACGACACGGCCAGAGGACTGTCCGTGCTGGTCCGGGACGCGGCCTTCGTGCGCTGCGCCACCGAGGATGTCTGCACCCGCATACGCGCCCTGCTGCCGGACGCTCTCAAGAACAGGGCCCGCTTTGTGCCTGACCCGCTGACGCTGGCGCCCATGGACGAGGAAATTGCCATCTGCCAGACGCACGAGGCGACCAAGCTCACGCACATCATGGCCTGCGGCGCCCTGGAGCGCCGCAAGGGATACGATGTGCTTCTGAAGGCGCTCGCGCGCATCAGGGCCACGGGCCGGGAGTTCCGCTGCACCATCGCCGGTGCCGGACCGGAGGCCAAGTCCCTGCGCAGGCTGGCGAAGCAGCTCGGCCTTCTGTCCTGCGTGCGCTTCACGGGCTTCGTGCCGCACGCCAACATGAATTCGCTCCTTCTGGACACGGACATCTTCGTGGCGCCCGGCGTCACCCTGCCCAATGAGCCCGTGGACGGCATTCCCTCGGCGCTGGCCGAGGCCATGGCCTTCTTCGTGCCCGTGGTGGCGAGCGATCTGCCAGGCCAGAAGTGGCTTGCGGGAAACGGGGCCGGCATCATCGTGCCGCAGGGCGACGAGGCCGCGCTGGCCGACGCGCTCGAGCCCCTGCTCGGCATGGAGCATGACGATCTGCAGCGCCGGCTGGCCATTGGCACGGCCGGACGGGAGCGCGTGCTCAAACTGCTCGGCAGCGTGGGCGACGAGCTCGCCGCGCTGTTTGCTCCGCTGACAGCAGGAGCGTCCGCCGGAAAGTAGGCATTCCGGCCCCGATGGCCGGACAGACAGAAGGGGGGAAACTGTGAAGCTGGAGAATGCACAAGCCAGACACGGAATGGAGCGGACCGAGCCGGCCCCTCCGACACCGGCCGACGCGCCGCCCCTTCTGTTTGAAAAGCCGCGCCGCCAGAGCGGCTGCCTTCTGTGGGTTCTCGTTCTGGTGCTGCTTGCCGGCATAGGCGGCACGGTGAGCTGGCAGTTCATGGACGCGCAGGAGCGGCAGAACATCTCCGACCGCGTGAATTCGCTGCTGGGCGGAACACCTCTGGAATTCATCCGCGGCTGGCTCATGCCGCGTCTCGAGACCAGGCCGCCTCTGCCGCCCATCAACGAATCCGGCGATCACGGCGTCATCCCCCAGACAGGCGGCGAGCCCCGGCACACGGGAACCACCGTGATACAGCCGGTCACACAGAACCAGCCCGAACCCGGGGACAGCCCGGCAGCGGAGGAGGGGCAGGCCGAGGAACAGGTCCCGGAGCCCCTGCCCGAGGACGAGCGCGTGCGCCCGGCCTTCGTGAACGATCTGGCCTCCTGGGTGGTGGGCCGCTATCAGCCCGGCTCCCAGGGCGGCACGCTGGCCGTTTCGGTGCAGTCTCTCAATCAGCGCTACGGCACGGGCATGACCGGTCTGCTGTCTCCGAGGGGCCTTGATGCCAGAAGCTCCATTCTGCGCTATGCCTTCACCCCGTCCATGATACGGGGGCTCTATCAGGTCTACGCGGACAGCTTCCTGCGCTCCCTGGCCGAACAGGCGCAGTCGGAAAGGAAGAATCTGACCCGCGACGAACTGGCCGGCCTGTACCGCACCATGGGCAGCCGCTGCGTGCTACTTGCCGGAGGCCTGGAAAGCGTGGCCTCCCTGCCTGATCTGAGCGGCCGTCTGCACGCCATCGATCAGGCCGAGCAGTACGAGATAGAGGCCAACCGCCGTCTGCTGGACGCCCGCTTTGACCTCGAACAGGCCCGCGAGGGCAATCCCGGGTCCATCGGCCTGTCCCAGGCCGAAGCCCAGATGGAGGCCGCCGCACGCGGTCTCCAGGCCGCTTCGGAAGTCGTGCGCAGCGAGCGCCGTCATCTGGCGGAAGACATACGCCGCAAGGGCTCCTCGGCCCTGAACGACGAGACGCTGCTGTATCTGGCCCGCTGGGTGGGCCGGCGCCTGGAGGAGAACGCGGGCGCCCTGGAAAGCACCAGAGCCGCCGCCGAAGTGCTGCGCGATCTGGCCCAGCGCTGCGCGAAGGCATCCAGAGAGGGAGCGCCTGCGCTCCCCGGCCAGACTCCCGCCGGCCAGGCCGGGACTGGCGCCGCACCGGCCGCGCAGACGCCCACTCAGGCTCCCGTACAGGCTCCGGCACAGACACCCGGCGCGCAGGGACGGGCCGTGCCCGCCCGCATGGCGCCGGAGGAGGCCGCGAACTCGACCAATCCGCAGCTTCCGGCCCATATCTTCCTGCCGCAGAATCCGTCGCCGATGGTCGGCGGAGCGGTGACCGTGCCCGGAAGGACGCAGACGAAAACGCATGAGTGAGACCCGCAGGCAGGAGAGCGGCGCGGCCGGGCAAAAATGTCCGCTTGTGCTGGTGGTGGGCGGAGCGTCCAGCGGCAAGAGTCTGCTGGCCGAGCGGTGCGCCGCCGGGCTGGCTGAGCGCCGCCTCTACGTTGCCACTATGAAGGTTTTTGACAGGGAGTCGGAACGTCGCGTGGCCGAGCACCGCGCCCGCCGCGGCGAGGGCTGGCAGACCGCCGAGGCCTGCGCGGATCTGGCCGGCGCGCTGAACAGCTGTCCCGAGGCCGGCGTGGTGCTGGTGGACAGCTTCGGCGTGTGGCTGGCAGGAATGCTGGCCGGTGTCTACGAGCCGGCCGCCGGCCGCGCGGAGGATTCCTCCCCCGAACAGGCGGAGACGGAGATGGACGCGCGGGAGAGCGGGCTTGCGGAGCGCCTGGACGCCTTCGCGCGTGCGCTCGAGGAGAGGACGCGGCCGGTTGTGGTGGTGTCCGACGAGGCCGGACTGGGCCTTGTTCCGGCGGACAGGCTGTCGCGCCGCTTCAGGGATCTCCTGGGCAGGGCCAACAGACGGCTCGCCGGCATTGCGGACAGTGTCTTTTTCGTGAGCTGCGGCCTGCCCCTGCGCCTCAAGGGAGAGGGCAGCCTGCTCTGACGTTTTGCCGCAGCGGACGCCCTGCGCCCTCCCGGAGGCATTCCTTCACTTCTTTTCTTTCAGAAAACCCTGCGCGAGTCTTTGAAAACCGGATTCCTCGCCCCGCGCGCTGCCGCCTCCGGGATTTCTGTCCCGGACACGCGGCCGCGGCAACAGCGGGGCGAATCACAAGCATACCAAGGAGAACGCATGTCTCTTTTCTCCACAAGACGTGACGCGGCACGAAGCCGCTCCCTTGCCTTCCCGACCGTGCTGCGTGTCCTTATTGCGGTCATTGCCCTGTGCGGCCTTGCCGCCGCGCCGTCGCCGGCCCTGAGCGCCGATGCCTCGGACTGCATCAGGGCCATGGTCCGGGCGGTGGACAATGCCGACCAGAAGGCCTTTGAAAAACGGGTGGACATCTCCGGCGTGACCGGACAGATTTTCGACGAGCTGCAGACCATGGGCAGGATGGAGCAGTATCAGGCGAAGATGCCTCCCCTCATGAATCTGCTCATCAGCCAGGGCGCCCTGGAAAGCCCCATGATCCGTCCCCTGCTGGTCAGCGAGGTGCGCAACTTCGTGCTGTACGGCGTGGGCTCGGGGTCCTTTGCCGGCAAGAAGGTGGAGAACTACCAGAACGACAGCATGCTGGCGCCGCTTTTCAACATGGTCTCCATGGGCCGCAAGGAGATCAGGCGCATAGACAGGCCCATGATGGGCGAGAACGGCCAGTGGATTGTGCCCTTCTCCGTGCTCGATCATGAAAACGGCAACACCTACCGCGTTCTGGCCCAGGTCGCCATGGTGAGCGACGGCTGGCGCATGGTGGGCATCAGCAATCTGCGCGCCCTCATCGAGCAGATTCTGCTGGAGGCCCAGGCCGAGACGGTCTAGACGGGGACAGATTCGGACGAGGACAACGGGGGACCGGCAGGTCGGCCGCATGGCCGTCCTCCGGTCCCCTTTCCCGTCTTCCCCGGGGAATCTTTCTAGAGGCTCGCGCCGAGCGCTCTGGCCTTGGGCGGCCAGTGCGTGCCCTCTATGTCCTCGCGGCGGAAAACCTTCCTGGCGAGGACCACGCCCCTGTCCTGCCAGGGCAGATAGCGGAGCAGAATGTTGTACTGGGCCATCACGGCATCCATGTTCCAGTCCGTGTTGCTGCCGCAGGTCACCAGCATGGCCGACTGCATGGGATGTCTGCGCAGGGCCGCGCGCTGCGGCATCAGGCGGTCGATGACGGTCTTCAGCTGGGCGGTCATGTTGTAGTAGTACAGGGGCGTGACCAGCACGATCATGTCCGCCGAGAGAACTTCGGGCATGATCTGCCGCATGTCGTCCTTCTGAATGCATTCGCCGTTGTGGCTGTCGCAGTAGTAGCAGGCGCGGCACGGGCCGATCTTCATGAAGGCGGTGTCGAAACGGACAACGGAATGCCCCTTCGAGACGGCGCCGGCCGTGAACTCGTCGGCCAGCAGGGCGGAGGTGCCGCGGCGGTGCGGGCTGCCTGTCAGCATGACTATCTTCATCTGCTTTTCTCCTGTGCTGTCCGCCAGTATGTCGGCGGGAGAGGCGAGCTGGGGCATGAGGCTCATGGCGAGCGCGCCGCCCGCGAACTTGAGCAGGGTGCGGCGCGGCATCTGACGGGCAGAAGCGCCGTCGTCCGCGCCTGTGCCGCAGCGCCGGGCAGTCCGGCGACAGGTACTGATTTCTCTGTTGTCTTCCATGGGGTTGTTCCTCGCGCGATGCTCTGTTTGTGACGCTGTCCTGAGCTGGACCTGGCGGGCCGGCACAGGCGCGGGGCTTGATGATCTGCCCTATGGTGTACGGTGCGGACGCGTCCGGAGAAAGGGCGTATCCTGCCAATAACTTGCCTGATTTTGTCACAGACTGGAGATCGCGTTTCAGGACGGGCAGAAACGGAGAGCTCCCCGCGGGCCGCGCCCGGAGGGAGCTCCTTCAAATAAGGTGTGCAGATTTTTCAGGCGGCCGTCAGTCGCCGTCAGGCCGGCAGCCCGGCGCCAAGCTCGCGGGCAAGGCGCGGATAGTCGGTTTTTTCGATGTCCTCGCGGCGTGCGACACCCTGGGCCAGCACCATGCCCTGATCCGTCCAGGGCAGGGCGCGCAGGAAGTTGTGATAGAGCGCCTTGATGGCATCCATGTCCCAGTCTCTGGAACTTGCGCAGGTCACGAGCAGGGCCGACTTCATGGGATGCCGGCGCAGGGCGGCGCGCTGCGGGAGCATGCGGTCGATGACGGTTTTCAGCTGGGCCGTCATGCTGTGGTAGTACAGGGGCGTGACCAGAACGATCATGTCCGCCGAAAGGATCTCCGGCAGGATTTTTCCCATGCCGTCCTGCTGGACGCACACGCCGTCGTGCCGGTCGCAGTGATAGCAGCCGCGACAGGGGGCGACATCTTCGAAGGCCGCGTCGAAGCGGATGACGCGATGCCCCTTCGAGAGGGCACCGGCTGCGAACTCGTCGGCCAGCAGGGCGGAGGTGCCGTGACGGTGCGGGCTGCCTGTCAGCATGACAATCTTCATGATATTTCTCCATGATCTGCCGCCGGGAGAGAAGGCGGGAAGCGCTGCTCGGTGCGGGAGGCGCGCAGCCGAGCCTGTCAGCCGGGCGGAGGATTCCGTCCCGGAGCTGGGGCCGTATGCTCAGGCCTGATCGGCGCCGTGTTCCGTCCGCCTCTTCAGCGAGCGCTGGCGCAGACCGTCCGCGGCAAAGAGGGAGCCCGACAGCACGGTCGAGACGGCGCCCAGCATGATGACGGCGTGATAGTCCAGTCCGGCCGACAGGATGCCGCCGCCGACGAGCGGCGAGAGCAGGGCGGCCGCGTCGAACATGGATAGCATGAGGTTGGAGTTGACCGAGCGCGTGTCCGGCGTCGAGCGGTTGTAGATGACCGAAGCCTGCAGCGGATAGATCAGCGAGATGGACAGGCCGTACAGAACGGTCGCCGGGACGTATATCCAGGCCGGGCCCCAGGTGATCAGCACAAGGCTCAGACTCATGCCGAGCGCCACCACCGGAACCACGCGGTAGCGGGGCAGGCTGTCCAGATGCCTGCTGCCGACGACGCGCACGATCATGATGGTCACGGTGTAGTAGAAGAAGAACTGGGCCGGATCCGAGCCGGTCAGGCTGCACAGGCCCTTCATGAAGTAGATGCAGGTGCTTGTGCACAGGCCCAGGGTCAGAATGGAGAGGAGCACGAGCCCCAGGCCCGAATGCAGCACGCCGTGCACGAGCTTTCTGCGGTAGACCGCGAAGTCCTCCCGCACGCTGACGGCCACCTCCGGCTCGCGCAGCCGCGTGCGCATGAGGTAGAGAATGACGAGGCAGGGCACGCCCAGAAGCGCAGTGCAGGCGTAGAGGGCCGGCTCGTCGCCCACAACCGGCAGCAGGGCCTCGCCGATGGTCGGCACCAGGGCGTAGGGCATGAGGAAGGTCAGCGAGAAGAGGGCGAAGCCTCTGGCGCTCTGCCCGGGCGGAATGCAGCTCACCAGGAGCGTTGTGGTGCAGGCGCCGAAAATGGCCAGGAAGAAGCCCTGCACGATGCGCAGGGCGAGCAGTATCCACTCGAAGAAGACCGAGTCCGGCGACAGAAACTGATAGGTCAGCAGCACGGCATTGGCGACCAGAATGGAGGCGAGCATGGGCGGCAGCTTGCTGGCCTTGATGAGCAGGACGCTCGCGCCCGGACGGAAGAGCATGACCATGCCGAAGAGCGAGCCCAGCAGCACGCCGCGCCACCCCGGAGCCACCATCACGTGCTCCATCCACTGCTCGAAGCAGTAGTAGACGGCAAGATAGCAGTTGCTCAGCAGCGCAAGGCAGAAGAGCAGGACAAAGTCGCGGCTCAGAAGCGGGCGGTCGCTGGCGGTCTCGTGAATCTGCGGCATGGGGAGGCCTCGCTGATGGAGTATGTGCGTACGGCTGGCGCCTCCTGATGCGGCATGCGCTGCCTTTTCAGGCTGTACTCCTTTCCGCGGGAAAAGACAGTACACGATCCTGCCATTCGAGGCGTGTGACGGCTCCCGAAGCGGACAGCCGGCCCGCTAGTCCGCCCGCTCCAGCCTGCTCTGGCGCGCGCCGTCCAGCCGGAAGAAGATGCCGGAGAGCAGTATCGTGACCGCGGACATGGTGATGACGGCGTGGTAGCTGAAGCCGAGGGACAGGATGACGCCGCCCGCTATGGGCGAGAGGAGGGAGGCCGCGTCGAACATGGTGTTCATCAGATTGGAGTTGACGGTCTTCGTGTCCGGCGTCGAGCGGTTCAGAATGATGGAGGCCTCGATGGGATACAGCATGGACAGCGAGACGGCGAAGACTATGGTTGCCGGCCCGTACAGCGAAAGCGGGCCCCAGGCGACGACAAGAAGGGCTGCGAACATGACGAAGGCCGTGACGGGCACCACGGTGTAGCCGGGCAGCCTGTCCAGCAGCCGGCTGCCGATCATGCGCAGGATGACGATGGTCGCGGCGTAGTAGAAGAAGAACTGGGCGGGATCTCCGCCTGTCAGGCTGCACAGCCCCTTGATGAAATAGATGCAGGTGCTGGTGCACAGGCCGAAGCACAGCAGGGCCAGATAGATGAGGCCGAGGCCGGAATGCGAAACGCTGTGGAGCAGATCCCTGCGGTAGGCCCTGAAATCCTGGGAGACTGAGACGGGCACTTCGGGTTCGCGCAGCTTGGCGCGCATGAGGTAGAGGATGATCAGGCTGGGCACGGTGATGGCGGCCGTCCAGGCGAAGAGGACGGGCTCGCCTCCCAGAATGGGCAGCAGGTACTCTCCTATGCTCGGAATGACGGCATAGGGAATGAGAAAGGTCAGCGAGAAGATGGCGAAGCCCCTGGCGCTCTGGCCGGGCGGAATGCAGCTGACCAGCAGGGCGACCGAGCAGGCGCTGAAAATGGCCATGAAGAAGCCCTGCACGATGCGCAGCAGAAGCAGCACCCACACAAAGCCCTGAGACGCCGGGTCAAGATACTGGTAGACCAGGAAGATGGCGTTGATCACCAGCACGGAGACAAGCATGGGCGGCAGCTTGTTGGCCTTGAGCAGCAGCACGCTGGCAAAGGGCCTGGCTATCATGATGATGCCGAAGAAGGAGCCCAGCAGGATGCCGCGCCAGCCGGGTGCGACCATGACATGCTCCATCCACTGCTCGAGACAGTAGTAGACGGCCATGTAGCATGTGCTGAACATCGTGATGATGAAGAGAAGAATGAAATCGCGGCTCCACAGGGATTCGGGAGCATGTTTTGAAATGATTTTTTCCTGCTGTGTCAGGGACATGGTACGGACTCGCTGAAAGAGACGGCTGCAGATGGTTGAAAGTGCAGGAAGAGGAGGAAGAGAATGTCGGCGGCTGCGGGCGTTCAGCGCCCCGCCTGCGCCGGGCCGGCCGCGCGGCGCCGCTGGCGCAGGCTGTCGCAGGCGAAGAAGAGGCCCGAACAGCTGATGGAGACCGCCCCGACCAGGATGACCGCGTGATAGTCGAAGCCGGCGGACAGCACGCCTCCGCACAGCAGGGGCGCGCACATCGAGGCGCAGTCGAACATGGTGTTCATCAGATTGGAGTTGACCGAGCGGGTGTCCGGCGTC
>JAUNSE010000566.1 GCA_030539415.1 Desulfovibrionaceae bacterium | reverse complement strand
TGGCCGGCGGCTCCCTCGAGTACAACGGCACGGCCAGCGTCCTCTCTGTCACTGTCGACGAGGGCGCCTCACTCTCCGGCACGGGCCTGTACAGCCTCAACACCATCACGGACGAGGAGCAGGGAGTCAGCGTCGGCGGCACCTTCACCAACAACGGCACCTACTCGCCGGGCTCCGGCCTTGCCGCGGGCGACGGAGCAGACGCCATTGCCTCTGTCTCCATTGACGGAAACTACGAGCAGGGAGAGACCGGCACCCTGGTGCTGAGTTTCGACGAGGAGGCGGCAACGGACGTGCTGACCATCTCCGGGAAGGCCACACTGGCCGGCACCGTCGCCTTTGCCGCGGTGCGGGACTACTACGCGGACGGAACAATCACTCTCGCCCTCGCCGACATGGTGAGCGCGGAAGAGCTTGCTGTCTCCGAGTCCCTCGCCCTGGACCTGCTGGATGTCTCGCCAACTCTGGACATGACCCTCGCCTCAGGGACGGCAGCGGACGGCGCGGATTCCTCGTACACCATCTCCGCCGCAAGATCCGCCAGTGCCTACAGTCGCTACGCGGCTTCCGGCCAGCAGGCGGAACTGGCCGGAAATCTGGACGAAATCGGTCAGACGGATCTCACCGCCGCCGCAGGGGACCTGGGCGATGCCAGGGAACTTCTGACGGCTCTGGACTTCTCGGCCTCCGATGGAAGCGACCTCCCCGGAGCCTACGAGGAACTCGGGCCCGATGCCTTCACCAAGGCCGCCCAGGCCAGCCTCTCCCTGCAGCGCTCCCTCTCCGCGCAGATTGTGAACGGCCGGCTCCTTGCCTCCGCCTCCGGGTCAAATGCTGGTCAGGCCCAGGCCATGGCCGCGGGCGACGAGGAAGGCTCTGCCGGCTCCATGCGGGTCTTCGCCACGCCCATGGGCGGCCGCAACGTGAGCTTCTCCGGCGGAGGAGCGGACACCTCGTACTACGGCCTGCTGGCCGGCGCGGAGACGGACATCGCTCTCGGTCGGGACAGCCTGACCCTGGGCGTGCACGCGGCCTTCCTGCACACGGAAGGCTCGGCCAACGACAACGACAAGGCAAAGGGCGACAATATCTCCCTCGGCCTGCACGGGCGCTGGGACCCGGATCTGAGCCTCGATGCCGGCTCCTTGGGCTCTGTCTCTCCCTATGTGATGGGACTGGTCCGGGGCGGCCTTGAAACCCGGCACATGGAGCGGGAGGTCAGTTTCAACGGATACAACCGCAAGGCCGAGTCCGACTGGTCCGCCCCGACCTTCTCGGCCCTGCTGGGCACGGGACTTGATGTCCGGCCCTGCGACGCAATTGTCTTCGGACCGGTGCTCTGGCTGGACTGGACGGCCATGTGGCGCCCGTCCGTGGAAGAGGATGGCGGCCTTGCCGCGGATCTGGAACTTGATGCCGCGACCTATCAGTCCCTGCGCTCGAGCCTTGGCGCGCGCGTGAACGTGCGCCTGCACGACGGCCCCGATGCCGCGCGGCTGGCCGGCTCCCTGAATCTGTCCCTCACCGCCGTCTGGAACCACGAGTTCCTCTACGACAACGGGGCCACCACGGCCAGATTCGCCCACTTTGGCAGCACTTCCTTCACGGACCGGGCGGATGTCTCCGACCGGGATACCTTTGGCGGCATGCTGCAGCTGACAGGCCATCTGACCGACAATGTAAGCTTAAGCCTCTTCGGGGGCCTCGAGCAGGGCCCGAAGACCAGTGACGCGCACGGCGGAGCAA
>JAUNSE010000050.1:4229-9317 GCA_030539415.1 Desulfovibrionaceae bacterium | reverse complement strand
TCAAGAGACAAGCACAGATAGACGTGCCTTTTGCTCAACGCGAAATTCCTCTCCGTCCTTTCTGTCTAGTAGCTGGAGCCTTCGGGATGGGCGGCTCTGTACTCGTCAACGATGGCCTGGGCCTTGGGCATCTCCTCGACCAGCGCGTCGATGGTCTTGCGCACGTTCTCCTCGGTCTGGGAGGCGGACAGGAAGAAGCGCAGGCGCGCCTCGCCCTCCTTCACGGCCGGGAAGGTGATGGGCATGACATAGATGCCGCGGCTGAAGAGCTGGGTGGCCAGGAAGCCGGTCATCATGGATTCGCCGGTGATGATGGGCACGATGGCGTAGCCCTGGGATTCGCCGGTGTTCAGTCCCTTTTCCTTGGCGTAGGCCAGGAAATACTGGGAGATGTGCTGCAGCCTGTGCACGCGTTCGGGCTCGCGCTTCATGATCTGCAGGGCGGTGTAGCTGGCCACCGCCAGAACGGGGGACAGGCCCACGCTGAAGACGAAGCCCGGGGAGCCGTGCTTCAGGTGCTCGATGAGATCCTTGCGTCCGGCAATATAGCCGCCGCAGCCGCACAGGGTCTTGGACAGCGTGCTCATCCACAGGTCGATGTCGTTGGGATCGACATTGAAGTATTCGCGAACGCCGCCGCCGTGCTCGCCGATGGTGCCGAAGGAGTGCGCCTCGTCAACCATGAGCATGCAGTCGTACTGCTTCTTCAGCTCGATCAGCCTCGGAATGTCCGAGATGTTGCCGTCCATGCTGAACAGACCTTCGGTCACGATGACGGCGCGCTTGTGGTCGGCGCGCTTCGCCTTGAGCAGACGCTCGAGGTCATCGCAGTCGTTGTGGGCGTAGGCGAAGCGCGCGGCGCCGGACAGGCGCGCGCCCTGGGCCAGCGAGTTGTGGGCCAGGTTGTCGTACAGGATGAGGTCGCGCGCGCCGAAAAGGAAGCCAAGCGTGGAGACGTTGGTGGCGTGACCGCTCACGTAGACAATGCAGTCCTCTGTGCCCAGAAATTCGGAGATGGCGTTCTCAAGCAGCCTGTGCGGGCTGCGCTCGCCGCCCACCAGACGGCTGGCGCCGGCGGAAGTGCCGAAGATTTCGGCGGCCTTGACCACAGCGGCGGTGATTTCCGGATGAGTGTTGATATCCAGGTAGTCGTAGGTGGAGAAATTGATGTAATCCTTGCCCTTGATATGGATGGTCGCTTTGGCGGCTCGGTCGGCATTCAGGAAAAGAGGGCTCTCCATACCCATTTTTTCGCCAAGGGCGACAAGCCTGTCAAAGGCCAGCTTGGAGCGTACCTTGGAATAGGAGCCGGAAGCCTCCTGCTTGACTGGGGACGGAGTCTCGGAAGTATTTTGAGTGCTGTTCATCACTGTTCCTTGCATTTCCTTACTAAGGTCGGGGCCTCGGGGCCGCCAAGAATATAAGCCGCCGCTCGTCGCTGCGAGGGAAAGCGGGTTGTTCGATCGAAAATATTTTTTACCATAGCATCAAAAAAATAGGAAGGCAAGAGACAGGCCTTTGCATCCTTCAACGTCCGGCCAGTCTTTTCCGACAGGCTAACAAGCTGCATCTAATATAGAATCTTTCAATCGGAAGGCTGAATTTTTTCGCCTGCAGACAGCGAGTGCATGAGAACATGCAGTGCGGAGGGCAAGATGTGAAATAAATGCGTGAGGAAAAGACGGAATGAGTGTGAATCGGACATGTGTACTGGAAGATGAAAAGAAAAAAAAGACATTTGCAGAATGGGGGGGGCTGCCCATCTCTCCCGGCACAGTTCCCGCGAGCCTTCACGGGCGCGCACGCATCCGCGCCAAGGGGCCGCAAACTGGACAGTGAGGCCGATATCCTCTATCAGACAGGGAAAATGCGGCAGGGAAACCGCGGGAGTGGGCAAACGTTCCGCAGGGCTGTCTGACACGGCCCGGAACAGTTTGAAGCATGCTTCGCGCGTGCCAAGGAGGAGGCCAGAAGATGGAAAGGAATGCGGCGGAAGCGGCCTGCCGGCCGAGTTCTCGAAGCGTGGCTGTCCTGGATCAGGTCTGGTATGCGGAATTCGTGCAGGGCGGTGAGTGCTGGCGCATGGGCTCCGTGAACCCGGGCTGGGAGCAGCAGCTTCCGCTGACCGGCATGCCCGAAAGGAGCGAGCTTGATCGTCTGGCCGGACAGGGCGTCTGGCTGGCGAAGGACGCCGGTTCCGCGCCTCCCCTGGCCGTCATGTGCTGCGGTCAGGGCTCGATCTGGCCCGGCATGGGGCGCGAGCTCTATGAATATTTTCCCGAGGCCCGGGCTGCCATGGACAGGCTGGCCGCCTGCACCAACTGGGACGTGCTGGCGCTCATGGACGAGCCCGATGTGGAGACCATCGGCCTTACGCAGTGGGCCCAGCCCTATCTGTTCCTGCTGGAATACGCCCAGTGGAGCCTGTTCGCGGCCAGGGGGCTCAGGCCGGCCTGCTTCTGCGGACACTCGCTCGGCGAGCTGATAGCTCTGTGTCTGTCCGGGGTCTACTCGCCGGAAACCTGCTGGTACATTCTCGAGACGCGCTCCAGACATGTGGCCGAACTGGAGGCCCGCTCCCGCCGCGACACCGGAATGATGGGCGTCTATGCCGGCATGGCGGAAGTCGCCGCCCTGCGGGAGAGTCTGCCGGACCTGTGCATCTCCAACTACAACACGCCCGAGCAGTTCATTCTTTCCGGTCCGAAGGAAGTCCTCAAGGAGGCTAGACGTCTTCTGCGCAAGAAGCGCATACCGGCCGTCATCCTCAACATTGCCCTGGCCTTTCACCATCCGAGCATGCGCGTGCTGCGCGATCTGGACTATCAGCGGCTCATGATGCTCGACATGCACGCGGCCTCCACGCCCATGATCTCCTGCGTCACCGCCAGGGACTATCCGCAGGACCAGCCCGGCATCTGCAGCTCGATCATGGATTTGGACGAGAGCGCCGTCAACTGGGTGGACACGGTCGGCGAGCTCTGGGACGGACGCGGCGTGCGGCATTTTCTCGAGCTCGGACCGCAGGACACGCTCTGCGGTCTGGTCGGCGCCATCCGGCCCAGCGCTGGCTGCGTGGCAGCCTCGTCGCGCGGCCGCGAGCGCGATGCCGTCCGTCAGGCTCTGGCGCAGCTCTATGTCATGGGGTGCCTCAGCCACGGCCGGATCGTGCAGTGCGCGAGGGACTGGCAGCCCCTGCCCGAAGCCGCGGCGCGCCCGCCGCTGAAGGAGACCGAAGCCGGCCGCGAGGCCGGGGCCGAAAGCGAGATCACCGGCATTCCGGAACTGCGCGCGCTGCTGGCCGCGGCCTGCGGACGCGAGGCGGAAAGCCTGCGCGGCTCCATGGATCTGCGCTTCGACCTGCATCTGCGGTCCAGCTGCTTCCCGTCGCTGATTGAGGAGGCTCAGAAGGCGCTGGGCGTGGAAGCGACTTTCGAGGAGCTGCTCAATGTCTCCACCGTTGCCGACCTTGAGCGGGTCTTCAGGCCCGGGCAGGCGCAGGATGGAGAGACCGAGAGGCACGATCCCCTGGGTTCCGAAGTGGAGCGCGACTTCCTGGCCGTGTGCGGCCCGGCCGGGGCGACGCATGATGCGGGAGAGGGCGGAGAGCCTTCCGTCTGCCCCGAGTCCTTGCGGCATCCGGCCAGGCTTCTGCCTCCGCTGCGAACAGCGGCCGTGCTGGGCGGGGACGACAGCCTCTGCGCCGAACTGGTCCGCTCGCTTGCCTCGCTGAACCTGTCCTTTGTCCTGCCAGACGATCTGCGCCTGACCCGCGCCGCCGTCCTGGCAATGGGGAGCAGTGCTGCCGGCGGGGATGCCTGGCGAAGCTTCGCCGAAGGCGCCTCCGAATGCGATGTCCTGATCTGGCAGGGGCCCTGCGCCGCAGCGGATGACGGGCAGCCTCTGCCCGCCATGCTGTCCGGAGCGCGCTGCTCCTTCCTTGTGCTTGTCGAAAGGGACGGGGAGGGGACGCGGGAGCGGCTGGAAAGCATGGCCGCCTCGGCAGCGGCCGGGGGCGCAAGCGTGCTCGGCATCCTTGCCGCATCGCCGGAGTCCTTCTGCGGACCGGCCCGAGGTCCCGTGCTCGGCGACCTGCTGCTTGCGGCGCTGCGCGAGGGCGTGCAGCCGGCCGGTTCCGGTGAGGGAGGTTGGCGCGTCGAGAGCTGGCTGCCCGACGGCAGAGCCGGTCTGATGGAGCAGCCCATGGCCGACGAGGCCGACATCTCCCCCCTGGTCTTCCCCGAACGGAAGCCGGCCCTGTCCAGGCGGACGGCCTGCACCGTCTGGAATGCCCAGTTCTCGCCCGAAGTCTTTCCCGTGCTGGAGGACTATCCGGCTGACGGCGACGGCTGGCATCCTCTGCCCCTGTCCCTGCTCCTTGAGGCGCACAGGCAGGCCGCCGTTCTGGCCTCGCCCGGCCTGACGGCAGTCGGCTTCACCGACATCCGCGTCCAGGGCGCGGCCGCCGCGCGCAGGGGGCTTGTGCGCGAGGCGAGAATGGTCTGCGACCTGCGCCCGTGGATGCTGCACGACAGGGTCATGGTGCGCATGTGCCGCGTGCGCGGAAGCCTGCGGCAGATGAGCCGCGGCGGACGTTCCTCCTTTGTGCATGATGACGTGCTCGAGTCCTGCGTGCTTCTCGCAGGCAGCAAGCCCGGGACGGAGCCTCTGTGGGAGGCCGGTGCCGGCGAGACCGGACGCGCGCTCGACATCGGACGCTGGTACGGGGAAAAGGGCATCGGCGAGCGCGCCCGCTTTCTGGCCGGGGCGCGCATGAGCGGCGAGCACGGACTTGAGGCGGTTCTGGACGAGCGAGCCTTTCTTGCTCTTCAAGGCGTTTGGCCCTATACTTTTACGCTGCCCGACGGCCGCGAGAGCGGATTGCCGGGCGGCGGCAGCCGCCATCTCTGCGCTCTGGAGGCGGTGCTGCAGGCCTGTGATCTCGCCCGGGACGCGGACGCGCCCCGTACACTGTGCGAGACAACGCCCGGTCTCATCGGCTTTGTCCGCTTCGGCGCCGGCGGCGCCGACGGAGCCAGTTACGAAGAGGTGCGCTACGAGGGCTACGGCCCGGGCGGCGCCGCCATT
>JAUNSE010000050.1:0-4219 GCA_030539415.1 Desulfovibrionaceae bacterium | reverse complement strand
GCCGGTGACCGCGCCCGGGCCGCGGCCGCCCCCCGTCCCCGGTGCGAGACACCGCCCGGTCACAGCGGCTTTGACCGCTGGGGCGCCGGCGGCGCCGACGGCCCGCTGACGCTCGGCATACGGCGCAGCTGGGACCGCGACAGGGTGCTGCGCTATGATGCGCAGGTCACGGACAGCGCCGGACAGTGCCTTGTCGCCGTCAATCATATCGAATATAACGCCCTTCCCGAGTCGGGAAGCTCCTTGTAACCACGCTGATACAACATTCTCTAGGGGACGCGATGAGAAAAATTTTCGAGACCCTGCGCACCGTGCCGGTGACTGTCGCAGCCGTGTCTCTGCTTCTGACCGGCGGCTTCGGCTGCTCTTCCAACAAGGCAGGCATGGCTTCTCCCGAACTTCCGGCCAAGCACTGGCTGGATGAGGCCCCGGGAATTCCCATCGAGAACAGGGAAAAGTACGATGCGGCAGTGCCTTCCCTGTACGTGCCGGGCAAGAAATTCACTTTCGAGGACTGCGTCTATCTGACCATTCAGCAGTCTCCTGCTCTGGTCAACAGCGCGGTCGACATCGAAATCCAGCGCGTGGACAAGACAACGGCCGCCTGGAAGTATCTGCCCGAACCGCACATGACGCTGACGGTTTCCCAGAACCTGACCCAGTTCAACTCGAACGCCAATGACGTGAGCGGCGACTACGGACGCACGCAGTTCGAAGTCGGCTTCTACGCGCCTTTCCCCAACCCTGTGGCCACCTACTTCGAGACCAAGGCGCAGTCCATGCTGGTCGGCATCGCCATTGCCACGCACCGCAAGGCCGTGGGCGAGGCCATCTACAAGATTGCCCAGTCCTACCTGACTCTGGAGGCACAGCAGTACATCCTGGAGGCCCAGAAGTCGCTGGTGCCCATCGCCCGCGAGATGACCGAGTACTGGCAGCGGGTCGAGGCCGTGGAAGGCAACCAGGGCTCGGCCGTGAGCTTTGCCCAGCAGCACGAGCGCGAGGCTGAGCTCGGCCTGGAAAGGGCCGAGATGCGCGAACTCATCCAGCGCACCAGCCTGAAGATCCTGGCCGGCGTGGACCCCCATCAGACTTTCGATGTGGACGCCAGCCGCGCGCACGACCTGCTGAAGGACTTCGACGGCAAGAAACTGAACTGGGACGACCGCTGGCAGGAGTCCGAGGACAATCTGCTTCTGCGCACGCAGATCAAGCTTGCCGACTACAACATCATGCTGGCCTGGGCGCAGTACGTGCCCAACATGTCCTTCGCCGTGAACATGAACGCTCCGCGCGGCCAGTCGCAGCCCGAGAGCGGAACGCCCGACCAGTTCCTGCACTTCACCTTCGACTTTCCGCTGCTTGACTGGGGCCGCCGCTACCGCGGCGTGCAGACCTCGCGCATGAACAAGGCGCAGGCCTTCCACGAGCTGTCGCAGAAGCGCTTCGACTATCAGAACGAATGGCTGCAGGCCGAACAGGAAGCCCAGCTGGCCATGACCGATCTCAAGCTGGCGGCCAACAGATACAAGACCGCCCAGATGCAGTACGACGAGGCCCGCATCAGCTTTGAAAACGGCCTGGCGCAGCTGCCCGAAGTGGCCGAACGTCAGGAAAAGATGATCAACGCCCAGATCGACTATATCAATTCCGAGCTGGACTACCGTCTGGCCCAGCTGGCCTGGATGAAGGTTTCCGGCCTGCTGGAGAAGCGCTTCCTGGGCCTGCCCGACAAGGAGCTCGATCAGTTTGTCGGCGGCAGAAGCGGTGCCTCGGCCGGAAAGGGGCCTCTGCAGCCCCTGCCCGAGGAAGAGCCGGTCTTCAGCGAGCCGCTCAGAAAGGAGCCTGTCGACAACAGGCCCGTGGGCCACGCCAAGCCCGTGAAACTCAGCGTGCCCGCCGAGGCGTCCGAGGAGTCCGGAGATTTGACCGTGACGCCCTCCATGCCGAAGTAGCCCCGCTTGGAGCGCTCCGCTTCCCGCAGCCATATCAGCTTGTCCCCCGCGCCGCGGCGCGGCAGTGGAATTTCCCCTGGCCCGGCCCTGCCGGGCCAGAAGAGGTTTAATAAATGAAAGCAATGTTTGTCTGCCGCATACTGTGTCTTGCCGCGCTTGCCGTGCTGATCTTCTCTTCGCCGGCATCCGCGGACGAGACAACCATTCTCACAGGCAAGGTTCGCACGACCGTGACCCGCGAACCCTATGTGCATTTCAACGGCATAGTGGACAGCGTTCTGGTGGCGCCCGGCGAGCATGTGAGCAAGGGGCAGCCCATCTTCCGCTACACCCTGCAGAACGAGGCGCGCCGGTCCCTGCAGAGAGAGGTCAATCAGGGCGCCAGCACCGAGGGCATGGAAGCGCAGGTGCTGGACCTGAGCAGGCAGCTGGCCCAGGTTCAGGCGCAGCGCAACAAGGCCCGCTCCCTCGCGGCCAGCGGGCTCGGCTCCAATCAGACATCCGACCGTCTGCAGGTGGATGTGCAGTCGCTGGAAAACAGAATCCAGCTCATCAAGGAATCCATCGCCAAGGCCCAGGACAACTTCGGGCTGCGCCTGAAGGAACTGAGCGAATACTTTGACACCGAAATCACCGAGCGGGCGACGCTTCCCGAATATCTGTACCTGAAGTCGCCCATCGACGGCTATGTCCTGTCGATTGCCACCAACATGAATCCCGGGGCCACCTTCGGCGCCGGCGCCGCGCCCATCTCCATCGGCCAGATGGATCCCATGCTCATCCAGGTGCCGGTCTACGAGGCCGAGGTCTCCTCTCTCAAGCTCGGCGACGAGGCTGTGGTCGAGATACCCTCCCTCGGCAACAAGACCTTCAAGGCCACCATCACCGAGATTGCCTGGGTTTCCAATCAGATGGACGTTGCCCAGGCCTCCTACTTCAATGTCGAGCTCACCATTCCCAATCCCGACCTGGAACTGAAGCCCGGCTTCAAGGCCGTTGTCCGCTTCACCCTCAAGTAGCGGCACGGGACTGCTAGGCTCCATGAAACTGAAGAGCATACCCCGGCGGCTCGGCTACATCCTGGGCGCGCAGTGGACGCGGGATCTGTCCTGGACCATCTTCACCATCCTGCTGGCCAGGCACAGCCAGGGCACGCTGGGACAGATCATGCTTGCCCTGTCCTACGGCTATCTGGTCAAGACGGCCGCGGATGTGGGACTCAACGATTTTCTGCTCTCCTCCTTTGCGCGCAGCGACAGAAAGGCCAGACAGCTTCTGGGCGAGGTCTCCTGGTTCAAGCTTGTCCTGCTGATTGTCGCCCTGGTGGTGGCCTGGCTCGTCACGGGCTGGCAGGGATACGACTGGTCGCTGAGACTGGTGGTCCTCTGCATTGCGGCGGGCTTCGGCCTGGACGGCGTGAGCGATTCCTTCTTCGCGCTCTGCCAGGCAAGAGGCCGCCAGGATGTGGAGATGCGCATCCGCATTCCCGCCGCGCTGCTCGGCATAGGCTACGGCATTGTCTGCGTTCTCATGGAGGCGCCGACAATCTTCATCGCCGCCTTCAAGCCCATCGAGTCCGTGCTTCTGATGTGCTTCGCCCTGAAGGCGCTCGGGCGCAATCCGCTGGCGCATTTCGGCTGGGCCCAGTTCAGGGACCTCCTCCTGCAGCTCAAGACCGGCCTCATCTTCACAGGCATGGCCGGTTGCGCCATGCTCTACAACAAGCTCAACGTCTTCTTCCTCAAGCAGAGCGGCGGCGACGCCGCGGTCGGCGGGTACAGCGTGGCCTGGGAAACCGTCGAGGGGCTGTCCACCATGGTTTCGGGCGCGCTCCTCGGCAAGGTCATCTTTCCCCTGCTGGCGAAGACCTGGGAGGAGGACAAGCAGGCCTTCAGACAGCTCTCCGGACAGACGGCCAAATCGCTGTGGGCCGCGGCGCTGCCCATCATCTTTCTGATCTTTGTCGAGAGCGACCGCTTCCTGACCCTTGTCTACGGGGAGCAGTACAGTCTTTCCGTCACGGCCCAGCAGCTCCTGACTCCGTGCGTGGCCACGGCCTTCCTGCACAATCTGGCTGCCTACGCCATGATATCCATGCACAGACACAGGCTGCTCTTCGCCTTCTATCTGAGCGGTCTCGCGGTCAACCTGATCTGCTGCTGCACGCTGATTCCCATGTCCCCGCTTGAGGGTGCCGCCCTCTCGCTGACCATAACCAAGGTCTGGGTGGCCATTTTCACCGTCGGCTTCTTCCAGGCGACGGT
>JAUNSE010000565.1 GCA_030539415.1 Desulfovibrionaceae bacterium | reverse complement strand
CCATCAGGGCGCATTCATGCGAATCTCAGGCACACTATCAAAAAATAGTGATGAAGATCAACAGTTTTATGAATTTGTTCACGTACATGCAAAAATTGAAGTTTCCACGCTACTTTAGCCTCCTCTGTCTGACGCTTGCGCTGTTCCAGGGGGCCTGGGGCGGGTATCTTCGGCCTGCCGCCTGCCAGGCTGCGGAAGCGTCCGCCGCGGCAGAGGCGCCCCGCTACGGCGGCAGGCTCGTGCTGGGCAGCATAGGCGAGCCCTCCAACCTGAACCCCTACATCAGCATGGACTCGGCCTCGCACGAGATAGCGGACTACGTCTTCGTGAGCCCCCTGCGATACAGCAAGAACCTGGAGCTCGAGCCCTGGGCCGCGGAAAGCGCCGTCCTCTCGGACGACGGGAAGACGCTGACCATACGCCTTAGGAAAGGCATACTCTGGGAGGACGGCACCGAGCTCACCGCGGACGACCTGGTCTTCACCGTGCGCGCGGTCGCGGACCCGAAGACCGGCAGCCCCTATGCCGAGGACTACATGCGCATAAAGGACGTGGAGCAGGTGGACAGGTACACGGTGCGCTTCACCTACGAGTCCTACTACGCCCGCGCCCTGGCCTCCTTCTGCTCCTCCATCCTGCCGAAGCACATCCTTGAGGGCCAGGACTGGCGGCGCGGGACCTTTGCCCGGCGCCCCGTCGGCGCCGGCCCCTTCAGGCTGGGCGACTGGGAGTCCGGATCAAGGGTGAGCGTGACCGCCTCCGACACCTACTTCATGGGCAGGCCCTATCTGGACGAGATCCTCTACCGCATCATTCCGGACACGGCCACCATGTTCATGGAGCTTCGGGCCGGGCGCCTGGACATGATGGGCCTCTCGCCGGAGCAGTATTTGCTGCAGACAAGGGGGCCGGTCTGGGAGCGGGACTTCGGCAAGTACCGCTATCTGTCCTCGGCCTACACCTATCTCGGCTTCAATCTGAAGCACCCCTACTTCCAGGACAAGAGGGTGCGCCTTGCCATCTCCCGCGCCCTGGACAGAAACGCCCTGGTGCAGGGCGCGCTGCTGGGCCAGGGTGTCGCGGCCTTCGGCCCCTACAAGCCGGGCACTGCCGTCTATCATCCGACACTCAAGCCCGTGGCCCAGGACAGGGAGAGCGCGAGAGAGCTTCTGAAGGAGGCCGGCTTCGAGGACACCGACGGCGACGGCGTGGTGGACAGGGACGGACGGCCGCTCGAGTTCACCATCCTCACCAATCAGGGCAATCAGGAGCGCCTGCTGGCCGGCACCATCATCCAGAGCCAGCTGGCCGAAATCGGCGTGCGCGTGCAGATACGCAGCGTGGAATGGGCGGCCTTCATCAACGAATTCGTCAACAAGGGCGCCTTCGACGCCGTGATCCTGGGCTGGACCATCACCCCGGACCCGGACCTCTACCAGGTCTGGCACTCCTCGCAGGCGGTGGCCGGCGGCCTCAACTTCACCTATTTCAAGTCGAAGGAGCTGGACGCCCTGCTCGAGGAGGGCCGGCAGACGCCTGACCAGGAGAAGCGGAAGCGCATCTACTGGAAGGTGCAGGAAATCCTGGCCGACGAGCAGCCGTACTGCTTCCTCTACGTGCCCTACAGCCTGCCCATCCTGAGCGTGCGCTTCAAGGGCATAGAGCCGGCTCTGGCCGGCATCACCTGGAACATGGAGCGCTGGTGGAAGGACGAGCCCGTGCCGGCCTCCCCGCAGCTCAGCCCGAAATAGCCC
>JAUNSE010000564.1 GCA_030539415.1 Desulfovibrionaceae bacterium | reverse complement strand
CCCTCTGCCGTCTGCCGGCCACACCAGTTTCTCCTCGCCCTTGAGGATGGCCCGCAGACGGCAGAGGGCCGTGTAGTTCTCGATGGCCTTGTTCATGGCGTCGCGCAGGGAGCTCGCGGCGAGCTCGTTGTCGATGCGGGCCATGACCGCGCCCTTCTCCACAATCTGGCCCTCGTCCACCAGCACCTCGCTCAGGATGCCGCCTTCCAGGTTCTGGATGATCTGCGTGCGCGAGGAGGGGATGATCTGGCCCTCGGCATGGGTCACCTCGTCCAGGGTGGCGATGGAGGCCCAGAAGATGAAGCCCGCGAAGAAGAGCATGACGCCGAAGGAGAGCACGCGGGCGCCGCGGCTGGGGCGGCGGGCCAGGGCGGCCTGCACCTCGGCCGCGTAGGGCAGGTCGTCCGGCAGGACGTCCTTGCCGCGCATGGAGGGCTCGAAAAGGCTCGGCACCGGCCGCAGCATGGTCATCAGCTGCCGCACGGCCTGCTGGGTGGCATTCGCCTGCGCGGGAGTCTTTGCCTGCGCGCCCTGGGCCGGAACCGGAGCGGCCGGACCCGCGCCCTGCTCGGGCAGGGGCATGGCGGGATTGTGTGCCGGAGCGGACTGGCCGGCAGGGACCGGCATGCCGGAAGTTCCGGCAGGAGCTCCCGCGGCCGGACCGGCGGTCTCAACGGGCGCGGAGGTCTGCGCGGCCCGAGTGTCCTCCTGAGCGGGCTGACAGCCCGGCCGGGCGGCCTGTGTGTCTGCCTGAGCGGCTGCGGAGGGCTTGTTCTGACTGATTTCGGGGGACTGCACGGCCTGAGCGGCCTGATCGGGCAGAGCGCCGCGCCCTGCGGTGGACTTATCTGCTGCCATGACCAGCCTCCGTCGTGCCGGCGGCCTGAGCCGTCCGGACTTCCTTCACGCCGCTCGCCGCGGCCTTTGCCTGCGCGTTTCCTCCTGTCGTTCCGCCGCCCTGGGCGGCGGCCTGAGCGGCCATTTTCGCCTGGTCGGCCTCGGCCTTGTGGCGGGCGGCCCTGGCGGCCTGAAGCACCTTCTCCCTGGCGTCCGTCTGCATCTTCTGCAGAACGTCCTTTCTGGGGCCGTCCATGACGATGCGGCCGTTGTGCATGACAATGAGCCTGTCCACCATCTGCAGCATGCTCAGGCGGTGGGTGAAGAGAACCACGGTCTTCTCGCGCAGCAGCGGAGTCAGGGTGCGCTGCAGATGCTGCTCGCTCTCCACGTCCATGTTGCTGGTGGGCTCGTCGAGAACGAGGATGGCGGGGTCGCGCACAAGGGCTCTGGCAAGGCACACGGCCTGGCGCTGGCCTCCGGAGAGGTTGCGGCCCTGCTCGCCCACCTGCGTGCCGTAGCCCGCGGGGTAGCGGCGCACGAAATTGTCCACGCCGGCGATGATGCCGGCCCGGCGCACCAGCTGATCGTTGATGGTCGGGTCGCCCAGGGCGATGTTGTCGCGGATGGTGCCGTAGAAGAGGAGCACCTCCTGGGGCAGCACGCCGATGCGGCTGCGCAGGTCGGAGACAGCGAGCTGGCGGACATCCACGCCGCCGAAGGTGACCGAGCCCTCCTGCGGGGTGTAGAGGCCGATGAGCAGCTTGCCCAGGGTGGACTTGCCGGAGCCCATGCGGCCGATGATGCCTATCTTCTCGCCTGGGCGGATGGTCAGGGAGACATTGTCCAGGGACTTGGCCGTGGCGCCGGGGTAGGTGAAGCTCACCTTGTCCAGCACGAACTCGCCGTTGAGGTTGCCGAAG
>JAUNSE010000563.1 GCA_030539415.1 Desulfovibrionaceae bacterium | reverse complement strand
CGCCGTTCTTGCCCATGGTGAAGGGCACGCCAGCCATGGCGCAGACCAGGCCGTCGCCAGTGGCATCGATGAACCTGCGGCCGGCCACAATGCGGCGCCCGTCCTTGCCGTCGATGACAACAGCCCTGATTTCGCCGTTTTCGGCTATGACATCGCTGACCCAGGCGTGGAAGAGCACGCGCACGCCGCTTTCGGCCAGCAGGTCGTCGGCGACCTCCTTCCAGACCAGCGGATCGTGCATGGCAATCCATGTGTCGCCGAAGCGGTACGGGGCCGTGATGGCGTGCCGCCTGTCCAGATGGTAGCGGAACTCGCCGGCAAAGCCGTAGACAATCTGCTCGGCGGGCCTGTTCTTTCCGGAATTGTAGAGGCCGCAGATGGCCCCGGACATGCCCGCGACCGCCATGCCGCCGCAGTATCCGTTCTTTTCGATGAGCATGGTCTTCATGCCCGCGCGCGCCGCGCCGACTGCCGCCGCGACACCGGCGGGACCGCCGCCCAGCACCACCACTTCCGCGTCGTACGCCACGGGAAGACGCTCGTATTCCTGCCTGTCAATCATAGCTGCTCTCCTGCGTGTATCCGTCCGGATCGGGCCGCCCCAGGGGGAGCGGGACGGCCCGCCGGACTCTCTGGTTCTCTCTACTTGTCGGCGTGCACCTTGCGCTTGCCGAGCACGGCGCCCTGGGCAATGGGCTGCACAAGCTGGGCGTACTGCAGCAGGTAGGTGGAGTTGCCGCCGCCGAGGGGCAGGGGGTCGGGCTTCCACTCGGCCCGGCGTCTGGCGATTTCCTTGTCGCTCACATCCATGTTGATGCTGAGCTTCTCGAAGTCGATGCGGACGGTCTCGCCCTGGCGGATGAGGGCGAGGGGGCCGCCGGCAGCGGATTCGGGCATGAGCTGGCCCACGATGATGCCGCGGTTGAGGCCGGACAGCTCGCCGTCGGTGATGACGGCCACTTCGGAGGCGATGCCGGCGCCGTTCAGGGCGGCCACGAAGCTGCAGGCGAAGACAGTGCCGGGACCGCCCATGGGGCCCATGTTCCTGAGCACGATGACATCGCCCTTGTGGATCTTGCCTTCGCCCAGGGCGGCAATGGCCTCGTCCTCGCCGTCGAAGATGTTGGCCGGGCCGGTGAAGCCCTTCAGTTCGCCGGGCACGGCGGACAGCTTGACGATGGAGCCGTCAGGAGCGAGGTTGCCGCGCAGGATGGCGACACCGGGACGCACGCTCACGGGATTTTCCATGGTGTGAATGACTTCGGCGTTCTTGACCTTGGCGCCGGCAATGTTTTCGGCAACGCTCTTCTCGGTGACGGTCAGGGCGTCCATGTGCAGGAACTCGGTCATGCGGCTCATGACGGCGCGGGTGCCGCCGGCGGCCTCGAGGTCCTCGGTGCGGAACTTGCCGTTGGGACGGACGGAGGTCAGCAGGCGGATGTCCTTGCCGAACTTTTCGTACAGGGAGACCACATCGATGGGGAGCTCGGCCTCGGTGGCTATGGCGGAGAGATGGCGCACGGTGTTGACCGAACCGCCCACGGCAAGCACGGTCATGACGGCGTTCTCGATGGCCTCGGCGGTCAGGATGTCGCGGGGGCGGATGTTGCGCTCGGTGAGTCCGACAATCTGGCGGCCGACCAGGCGCGCGTACTCGCGCACCTTGCGTCCGTTGGCCCAGATGGGGGAGTTGCCGGGCAGGGTCATGCCCAGGGCCTCGGCGACAATGTGCATGGAGTTGGCCGTGCCGAGACCCGCGCAG
>JAUNSE010000562.1 GCA_030539415.1 Desulfovibrionaceae bacterium | reverse complement strand
CCAGGGTGAACAAGGTCTACCAGCAGTATCCCCTGCCGGAGATGCTGACCAAGGCCCAGGGCTGCATTCTGTGCACCGGCCAGGAGACCGTCTTCCCGTCCAGCTCCTATCAGTTCGAGAAATCCTCTCCCTCCTTCTAGCCGCCGGAGGGTGCGGCAGGCCCCGGGGGGACAGGCTTTCCCGGCGCCGGGCGCCCGCTTCCTCCTTCGCGCCGGCCGGCATCATGCTTCCGGCGAAACCCAAACCGCAAAGCCAGGATATCCACATGATTGAAGTCTACCGTGAAGAGGGGCTGTGCTGCCTGAGCCTTGCCCCGGCGGGCGCAAACGAGGCGGACAGTGACGCGCCGCAGTCCAGGGAGGCCTTCGACACGGCCATCGATCTGGTGTCCCTCTATCTGCAGGCCCGCTCCGAGTCGGGCTGGCCCACCTTCGCGTGCGAGGCCTTCTGGCCCGGCGAAGGCGGCGCTGCCGGAAGCCTTCCGCTCGACCGCGAGGCCGACAGCCCCTCCGTCACCTGGAAATTCTCCTTCCCGAAGAAGCCGGATGCGGCCGCGCTGGCCGTCCTGCTCTCCCTCTCGGGCTCGCTTCCCTCCCTGGACGAGATGCGCTCCCCCGATGTCTGGCTGGGCGGCTGCTACCGCCTGATCATGGACGGCAGCTGGGGAAGGGCGCTTGAAGAATGCGGCCTGGACGGCGCGACCGTGACAGCGGCGCTCGATCTGTGGACCAGGGCCGGTGTCGGGATGGTCGTCGAGGACCAGAGCCTGGACCTCCCGGTCATCGACCTGTTCACTCAGGGCGCGGACGGCTCGCTCGTCTGCGACGTCAATCCGCTGGCCCTCTACGCCCTGCTGGGCCTGGACGCCCAGTACTGCCTCGAGGACGCGGCCGACCTGCTCGAGGAGGACTTTGCCTGGACGCCCGGCCTTCTGCCGCTGCTCTGCGCCCTGGGCGAGGAGCTGCCCGTGGAGGACGAGGGGGACGAGGTCGCGGACGAAATCCCGCTCGCGCGCCTGGCCGCCCTCGCCGGCGGTCCCTGCGAAGGGCCTGCCGCCGCCGGCGTCGCGGAATTCGACGGGCTGATGGAGCTTGTCGGCCGCCTGCCCGGCTGGCAGGTGCGCCCCTTCGAGGAAATCGCCGACCAGGATGAAGGCGGCGAGGCCGTGCGCAGGGGCGAGCGCGTCTACCGCGTGACCCATTCCGGCATGTAGCAAAGACCTGCCGTCCGTCCGCCAGGACCGCATCCGGCGGGCGGCGGGACAGGGACAGGCATTCAAAACTGTCATGAACACCAGCAGACTGCCCTTCGGGCAGAGTGTCATTTCCCGCATGTCCGGCCGCCGTGCGTTCGTCGCGCGGGGCAGGGCCCTGGCCTGCGCCGTCCTGATTCTCGCCGTGATCTGCGCGGGACTTCCCTCCGGGGCTCTGGCCCAGGAGACGCTGGCCCACAGCCGGCTGAATCCGTCCGGGCAGGCAGCCCAGTCCGGCCAGGCCCGAACGGGCCAGACCGGCCAGGCGGACGCGGGCGTGCCCGCGGACTCGTGGGAGGAGGCGGCCATACGCCTCGAGCGCGAGGCCAGGCAGGAGAAGGTGGACGCCGCCTCCAAGGATCTCTTCTACGCCATCAGCCGCTCGGACTACGATCAGGCGGCTCTCGCCATAGCCCTGGGCGCGGACATCAACCAGTGCGTGGCCTATTCGGATCCCTCGCGCCGCTCCTGCGCCTCGCGCATGCTGGACTATGCCGTGCAGATGCACAATCCGGAC